>NZ_BAABWR010000003.1:0-284849 GCF_040370605.1 Aliiglaciecola sp. NS0011-25 | reverse complement strand
AAAGCACCCGCCTACAGGGTAGGGGAGATTATCTTTGTAGCATGGTCTTCAGGCCATGGAATCCATGTAAAACGATGCGGGGCTAAAGCACCCGCCTACAGGGTTGGGGGGGATTATCTTTGTAGCATGGCCTTTAGGCCATGGGATGATTGCAAAAAGCTACGGGGTTAAAACACCGGCCTACAGGGTAGGGGGGATTATCTTTGTAGGATGGTCTTCAGGCCATGGAATCCTTGCAAAACGCTGCGGGGCTAAAGCACCCGCCTACAGGGTAGGGGAGATTATCTTTGTAGCATGGCCTTTAGGCCATGGAATCCATGAAAAACGCTACGGGCAAAAACACCCGCCTACAGATTAAGCGTATTTATTCTGCCAAACTTCGTTTGCCATGACATCATCTGCTGATTCGATGTGGTCTAACCAAGTCTTTCCAATCAGGTGATCGTATTCGTGTTGGAATATACGTGCCAGAAAGCCTTCAAACAGTCGCTTCTCGATGTCACCATTTTCCGCTAAGTACTCAATTTCAATCCATGTAAAACGTTTTACCTTGCCCCGTAGTCCAGGAACTGACAAGCATCCTTCCCAATCTTTATTTTGTGTCTCACTACTTGCCAATACTTTTGGATTTATCAGAATTAAAGGTTCCATGTGCGGGGCATCGGGATATCGAGCATTGGGTCTTGAAGCTATGATCATTATCGCTCGGGGATCGAATACTTGAGGAGCAGCAATACCAATACCATTGGCATCTAACATGGTTTGTTTCAAAGCTAGTAAAAACTGAGTCAATTCATTGGTTAACAAATCAGCCGGCGAAACTGCAACAGCTGGTGTTTTTAAAATTGTCTCTCCAACTTGGGCTATTTTCATTTAGGATCAACCTTACCCCAAACCGAATTGGTTTCTTCAGGCGCAGGTTTGGCTTTGTCTTTTTGACTAATTGCTTGTCGAGGTTTATTTGGTTTTTGCGGTTTATGAGTTTTAACAACGGGGGTTGTGGCGGTCTTTACTGCATCTGGACGGTATTTAACTACCATTCCTTTAAGTAAGTTGCGCACTACCTGATCACCACTTTCTTTATAATTTCGATGATCTGCCTTTCTGAACATAGCGTTAAGTTCGCCTTTACTTAAACGAAAATTGGCTAACTTCAATATAGCTAACATATCTTCGTCTCTATAGCTCATGGCAATACGGATTTTACGTAAAATGTCGTTGTTTGATAGTCGTTCACTGCCTTTTAGAACAACAGGTTCAACACCTTCTTGTTTGCCACGTCTTTGAATAATCAAACCGTCTAGAAACAGACTGAGTATCTTATCTCGACAGAGCATAAACCCCGGCTCGTCTTCTTTTTTCATGAGCATTGATAAGTAGTCTTTTTCCATTTCATAGTTAGCTAAACTAAAAATAGCGATAGTCGCAGTGTCATCTAGTCTGAGCGCATAGCGAAGACGGCGTAAAATATCGTTGTGAATCATAAATAAGGCCAAATTTTGTTGATTAAGGTTATTCTACCTGAAACCGAAAAATAAACATCCTATCGACTGTAATTCGATTAATGCTGATGGATGAAGGTGCGTCGACCAATAACTTTAATGGAATATGTGGAGTTATTCGAGGGAGCAATACAAAAAGCCCTAATCCGAGCTGGGTTGGGGCGACAAAAATTAAATTGCACATTTTTTGTCAGCTAAAGTATAGTAAATTAACTATCTGAATTATAAGGCTTTGATTATGAGTGAGAATAGCCAAACTGAGTTTCGGTTTTTAGCAGAACCGACAGACGTTAATTTTGGTGGGAAAGTACACGGTGGAATGGTGATGAAATGGATCGACCAAGCTTCTTATGCTTGTGCGGCGCAATGGAGTAAACATTATTGTGTGACAGTATCTGCCAATGCTATTCGCTTTATTAAGCCAATTTTGGTTGGTCAAATGGTAACGGTCAGTGTGCGCATTGTTCACACGGGAAGAACCAGTATGCACCTTTATGTGGTGGTTCGTGCCTCGGATCCAAAAGAGGAAGAAGTCACAGTTACTAATCGTTGTTTCATTACCTTTATGGCCATCGATGAGTCTGGTTCCCCAGTGGAAGTGCCGCATTTCACGCCGCAAAGTGAAGAAGAAATCTTGCTTGAGCAAGTCGCTATTAGTGGTAAAGATTTCGCTAAAAAGTTAGACAAGCATTTTGAAGAAATGCTGGGCTGGAAATAGTAATAGTGGCTTAAAAAAGCCACTATTTTAGACTGACACTTAGGGGATAGCGTTAAACAACTACTGGTGAAGTCACACCCATGCTCCCCTTTTTGAGACGTTAGAACGCGTATTTCGCTGAAAACTGTAGGCGGCTCATATCGCCGTCAGCGCCAGTTTCAAGTTCACGTTTTGCATAGGCGTACTCTGCTCCAAAGGTAAGCTCTTTGCTTGGAGAGTAGAGTATATTTGCACGAGCGCTATAAGTCTGCTTGGTGGTGGATGTCCCTGTTAACGCGGTATCATTGTCTGCGCTAAAAATGGAATAGGTAAAGTTACTTCTCCACTGCGGATCCCAAATATGTCTGTAGGCAATACTAAAACCGCTTGAATCAATTGCTTCTAATTCATTATCAGCATTCAAAACTGCACCATTAACAGCATTTAGTGCTAAATAACGCCCCAAACCTTGACCATAATTGGCTGCGATTCGAATGTCGTCTTGGCCAAGGTTGAACTTGGCGGTCAAACTAATACCTGCACTAGTTGTTGAGGTATCAATATCATTTTCGCCTTGTTTGTTGACGTAGGATAACTGGCGTAATAGCCCTGCAATTGCAAAGTGCCCCCAATCTCCGTTAAAAGTATATCGTGCTGCCAAATCTGGTACAGGGTTATCGTCAGTGACAATACGAGTACCACCACTTAAAGGTGAAACTGTGGTTTCAGGGTTTTCCAACGAAACTTCAAAGTTTCCCGTTGAGTATTTAACCATGACTTGTCGAACAAATATTGTACCGTCCGTAGAACCGATGAAATCGAGGGTTTCAGGAAGTGCTTTGACATCCATAAAGGTGGTCCATGTCTGCCCAATTAACCAATCGTTATATTTAATAAAAGCGTGTCGTATTCTTGGTTCATAAGAATTACTTACACGTTCATTTCCATCTGGTGTTACTTGGAAGTCAAACTCTAGAACGCCGACAACTTTGTCGCCACTATCCAGATCGGTATTAGTGGTGAACCTAAAACGCGACTGTTTAATATGGGCATCAAATTGAGTCGACTCTTCTTCGCCGCCTACAGGTGTAAGGCTCGGAAGATAGAAGTCTCTACCAATACTACCAGAAGCTAGAGTGCCATCACTATAGCTACTGAACATGGCATCGGCTTTTAAATAGCCGCTAAATTGAACATTTGTTTTGTCTAATAGGTTGGCATTGGTTGCAGTACCATACAAAGTGCCAAGTGCTAGCGTAATTGCTGCTGTAATTTTAGTTTTCATGACTTTTCCTAGTGCAGTTTAATGCTCAGTAAACTTTGCACTAAGATTCACTTTTTACATATAAGCGGATGGTCTATCAGACCATAGTCGTATAGTCTAGAAACTGAATTTTGAATGAATAAAGTGGTAGTTTTTAATTAAGTAAGACCAAAGTCAGCTTCGGTAAGACCAAAGTCGCATTCCACTCTTTAATATTAACGTTACAGTATGTGCAGTTGCTAAAAATTGTGTTGGAGAACCCTATGACAGATTCATTATATCCGGTCCCAGAGACCGCTAAACTAAATTCCCATTTAACCCCTGAATTGCATGCACAGATGTATCAGCAATCAATAGAATCTCCGGATCAATTTTGGAAGGAGCAAGCGGCAAACTTAGATTGGTTTACTTTTCCAACTAAAATAAAAAATACTTCTTTTGCCAAAGATGACGTTAGCATTAAGTGGTTTGAAGACGGCGAGCTTAACGTCAGCTATAACTGCATAGACCGGCATTTACCAGCAAAGGCTAATGATATTGCTATTGTTTGGGAAGGCGATTCGCCAGATACCGACAGCAAAGTTACTTATCAAGAATTACATGACCAAGTGTGTCGTCTTGCCAATGGTATGAAAAAGCTAGGCATTCAAAAAGGTGACCGTGTTGCGCTTTATATGCCAATGGTACCTGAAGCCGCTGTTGCCATGCTGGCATGTACCCGCATTGGTGCTATCCATTCGATTATATTCGGTGGTTTCTCACCTAACGCAATCGCCGATCGAATTAATGATTCAGATGCCAAATTAGTTATTACCGCTGATGAAGGTCGCCGCGGTGGTAACTGTGTACCACTTAAAGTGAATGTAGACGATGCCCTTAAAGATAATCGTTGTCCGAGCATCGAGAACGTTATTGTATTTAAAAATACTGGTAACGATGTTGCTATAGGCGAGAAAGACATTTGGTGGCACGAGTTAACCGCTAAATGTGACGCTCAGTGTGAACCCACTGCAATGAATGCAGAGGACCCTTTATTCATTCTTTATACCTCAGGCTCTACTGGCACTCCTAAAGGCGTTGTGCACACTACAGGTGGTTATTTAGTGTATGCAGCAATGACCCACAAATACGTATTTGACTACCAAGATGGAGAGGTCTATTGGTGTGCGGCTGATGTGGGTTGGATTACTGGACATACTTATATTGTCTATGGACCCCTTGCTAATGGTGCTACAACGTTAATTTTTGAAGGCGTACCAACTTACCCAGATGTGCGTCGAATTTGTCAAATTGTTGATAAGCATGAGGTTAACATTCTGTATACCGCGCCCACAGCGATACGTGCGCTCATGGCCCAGGGGCAATTTGCTGCTGAAGGCACTACCGGTGACTCTTTACGATTATTAGGCTCAGTAGGTGAGCCAATTAATCCAGAAGCTTGGACATGGTATTACGAAACCATTGGCCGCAGTCGTTGCCAGATCGTCGACACTTGGTGGCAAACTGAGACGGGAGGCATCATGATGACTCCTTTACCCAGTATTACTGCCCTTAAGCCTGGTGCAGCTTCTATTCCATTCTTTGGCGTTCAACCGGCCTTAGTTGATGGTGAAGGAAATGAACTTAGCGGCGCCACTGAAGGCAATCTGATCATTAAAGACAGTTGGCCTGCCCAAGCAAGAACGGTTTATGGCGATCATCAACGCTTCGTGCAAACTTATTTTAGTACTTATGACAATGCGTACTTTACCGGTGACGGCTGTCGCCGTGATGAAGATGGTTATTATTGGATTACCGGTCGTGTTGACGATGTACTAAATGTATCAGGACACCGTCTTGGTACGGCAGAGATTGAAAGTGCCCTTGTATCTCACGATGCCATCGCTGAAGCTGCAGTAGTAGGTTATCCTCACGATATTAAAGGTCAGGCAATTTATGTGTATGTTACACCGGTAGCGGGTGTAGAAGTAACGGATGAATTAACGGCTGAAATACGTAAGTGGGTACGCACAGAATTGAGTCCTATCGCGGTTCCCGATTTGGTTCAGTGGACCAATGGATTACCTAAGACCCGCTCAGGTAAAATTATGCGCAGAATACTACGTAAAATAGCCGCTAATGAGTATGAGCAACTTGGGGATACATCAACATTAGCTGATCCCAGTGTGGTTGATAGCCTAATTGAACTAAGGTTAAATCGTTAAACTAGTCAATAAAGGGGCAATATTTGCCCCTTTATTACGTTAGTTCGAGATTTTTTGTTGATTTAAGCGTATTGTCCTGATTCAATTGGATCACTTTTTAGACACGCTGATAACACTATGTTCACATTGCTGATTGCTGACGATCATCCTCTCTATCGCGATGCATTGCGTATTGCGTTAAATCTATCTGAACATCAATTAACTATTTTAGAAGCCAGTGACTTAACTCAGACCCTTGATATCATCCAAAATAATGATGTCGATTTGTTGCTATTGGATTTGCATATGCCCGGTAGTAATGATCTATTTGGTTTGATTCACATTCGCAAACTATATCCTGACCTGCCTGTTGCTGTGGTATCCGGACTTGAAGATAAAAACATAGTATCCAAAGTGATTAATACTGGTGCGATGGGCTTCATTCCCAAAACAACGGGTTCAGAAGATATTGCCAATGCTGTTGAAACCATACTTGATGGTGATACTTGGATTCCTAAATCACTGGTCAACGAAATTGATGAAATTGATAGCGAATTTGCCGCTTTAGCCGACAAGGTATCCAGTTTAACCAATGCCCAATACAAGGTACTGTGTTTTATGCGAGACGGTTTATTAAATAAACAAATTGGCTTTGAATTGGATATTGCCGAGGCCACGGTGAAGGCCCACGTGACCGCTTTATTCAAAAAACTTGGCATCAACAATCGTACTCAAGCAGTATTAATTGCATCGCAACTTGAGCTTACGCCTCCGGCTCCTGATCTGTGTCATAAATAAAGTATTCTTTTTCAGTGCCGGAGTGATTCAAAATTGCGTCACACTTTTTTATGGAAAAGGATTAATCGCGAAATTTTAGCTAAATGCTACTACAATAGACCGACTTACTGTTTTTGAGTGTAATGATGTCTGCTAAACCTGCTTCAAAACGCATTTATACTGTTGATTTAATGCGCTTTTTTGCCATTGTCTTGATGGTTGTTTTCCACTTTATCTATGATCTTAAATTCTTTGGTTGGGTACCTTCAACTATCCCTGATGGCCACGGCTGGCGTGAATTTCGTTATGTCATATTGACCTTGTTTTTCTTATGTGTGGGCTTTTCTTTAGCGGCTGTGCATGGTTCTGGTTTTAAACAGAAGCACTTTATTAAGCGATTTATCCAGCTACTTCTAGCTTCTGCTGCAGTTACTATCTCATCGTTAATAATGGCACCAAATAATTGGATCTTTTTTGGTGTGTTACATTTCATCGCCATAGCCAGTGTAATCTGCGTACCTCTTGCTCGGTTTCCCTACGCCGCTCTTTTCGCTGGAGTCATCATAATAGCGGCATTCAACTTAGGTTGGGTAAGCAGTATTTGGCCATTTCAGCCGATACGTCACTTACTGCCGGGCTACACGAACGACTACGTAGGATTGTTCCCTTGGACGGGCGTGGTGTTTATTGGTATTTGGTTATGTTATCAACAGTGGTTCTTAAACGATCCTGCGCACAGATTTGCGCGCAGTAAAATCGTCTTATTTGCCAGTAAACACAGCCTCATTATCTACCTTATTCATCAGCCAATTATGTTTGCAATATTTGGCCTTATTGGGGTGTTCTGGCAAGCCTAAAGCTATTCAATAAAGCCCGTAATTTCGCAGGTTTAACGGGTTTACTTAAATAACTAATATTTCGTTTTTTACATAAATCTATTATTTCCGTCTGTTGATTTGCGGTCACTAGTACAGCATGCAAATTCTCTCCGTATTGGCTACGAAGTGCGGCAATAACATCGATACCATTTGCATTATTTGCTAAGTGATAATCAACCAGTATGACATCTGGTATACGCGAGTTTAAGTGGGTTATCGCTTGTGTAAGATCTAATGCCGTGATGACATTTACTTGCCATTTGTTCAATACGGTTTGCATGGCATCTAGGTTTTCGTCTTTATCATCAATGCACAAGACTTGCATATCCTTCAAACCCGTATTGTTGGTCGACGTGTTTTCCGGTTGTTGTGAATGTGATTGACCTTGCGGAATATCAAAGCTAAAACAACTTCCCTTATTCGGTGTAGAACGAACACTTACATCAATGGCCAATTTACTGGACATTCTGGATACCACCCCTAAACCTAAGCCAACGCCGTGCTGAGGGCTTCCATCGACCCGATAAAAGTCGTTAAAAATTCTATTTTGTTCTGACGCAGAAATGCCAATTCCGGTATCCCAAACTTGAATTAAAATACGTCCATTTCGTTTTCTGGCGCTTAACAGTACTTTGCCTTTTTTAGTGTATTTCACTGCATTTGAAAGCAAGTTTTGTACAATTCGATACAGGTGAGTTTTATCAGTATTGACCCAATAGGGTGGAATTTGAGTGCGCAGTTGCAACCCTTTTTGCTCGGCCTTCATGGCGAACTCGTCTATCAATGAACTCAATAACTTAGGCAGTAGTACATCTTCTAGGGTTAATTTCATTTCACCTTGATCGAGCCTAGCTATATCTAACAAAGTAGCAATTAGGGTTTCGCTGGAGTTCACACTATCACTAAGTTTTTGCAAAATTTCTTTGGCTTCAATGTCCACATCAATTTCACCCAAGGCTGACAAATATAACTTCGCGGCGTTTAAGGGTTGCAATACATCATGGCTAGCCAAGGCGAGAAAACGGGTTTTACTAGCATTGGCATCTTCTGCTGCTTTTCGCGCTTGTACTAAATCCTCTTCTAATTGCGCTCTTCGTTCTATTTCACTGCGTAGTTCGGCATTAATTGCTTGGACTTCTTCGCCTCTTTTCTCAATTCGACGCTCTAAGTTTATTTTTGATTCTTCCAACGCTTTTTGAATCTCAATATGGGCGGTAATATCGTTGAAACTGGTAACAAAGCCGCCGCCAGGAAGAGGATTTCCCACCATTTCAATCATTCTACCGTCGCTGCGTTGACGAATAAATTTATGTGGATGACCTGCTTTTAAGTGGGCAACGCGCTTTTGCACTAGTGCATCAACTTCACCTACTCCGCATTCACCTCGCTGCGCGTTATAACGCACTAAATCTTCGATGGGGGTGCCAACATTGACAAGGTCCGCGGGGTAATTAAATAGTTCAAGATAGCGCCGATTCCAAGCAACCATATTGAGATTTTTATCGATAACACTGATGCCTTGATCTAAACTTTCAATTGAGGTGAATAAAGCAGTGGTGTTGAATTGAATTGCTTGGGTTGTGTCATCGAAAAAATTAACCACTTCTTCAAAATCTAACTTTTTACCGCCCAGGGCACTATCGATGAGGGCTTTGGCACTTGATGCACCTAAGGCACCACCAAGTGCTCGTTCACAATATTCTAGAAATTCATGATCTGGAGATTGGTGGTCTTGTAGCTTTATTTTGGAACGATTCTCAAAATCCTCCATTAAGATTTCTACTCTGGACTCTCCAAGAAAAGTCGACAATAAAGTGGACAGGTCACCAATAGTGGCGGTTTTGCGCTGTTTTTTGGTCTCTTCAATGATTTCTTCTCTGGGGGAAACAAAGGCTTGCGATTGAATTCGATCGACCAATCTATCTTGAGCGAAGTGAGAAAACAGCAAATAACAACTTGTGTTGGCTAACAAACTAACCATTGCTGCCACACTAATCACTTCTGATTGCAGTTGGGTGGTGTTGACTTCGTTTAACATGGGGAACATAAGCCACATTACCCAAGTTATAAAACCGGCCAGCAAACCGGCGTAAACGCCATGGGCGTGACCTTTTTTCCAGTACAGTCCACCTAAAATAGCGGGTAATAGTTGCACGACTAATGAGAACGCCACTAAGCCAATTGAGAGGAGTGAACGGCTCCCAGTCATTTGTTGATGGTAAAAGTAGGCAAGGCCGATCAAGGTTGCGATCACTAACCGTCTGACTAATAAGATGGTCTTAGCGTAATTAAACTGTGGCGCGTTGTGGTTTTGGCGAGACAGCATTTTAGGCAAAATTACGTCATTGGTCACCATAGTACTTAACGTCAAAGTGGCAATAATGATCATTGCCATTGCGGCGGATAATCCACCTGTGAAGACCAGAATTTTAACCAATAAAGAGTCCGACAATATGGCTAAACTTAATACATAAGTATCGGGTTCTTGTGCTCCTATGAGGGTTTGTCCTGCTGCTGCAATGATAGGGATAACAGCTGCGGTTAAAGCTAAGTACAGTGGGAATAAAACCCGTGCGGTTTTAAGGTGAGATAACTTTAAATTGTCCACTACTGCCACATGAAATTGTCTGGGTAAACAAATAATTGCGGCGGCAGACATGAGTGTTTGAGCAAAAAATGGCAGGGTATAGAACTGCGCGGTGGAGTTAAATTTTGACAGTGCGTCACTAAATTCTTGGGGTTTGTCGGCGACCGCCCAGAAATAAGCCAAAGAAGCCACCACGATTAATGCGATGAGTTTAACACTGGATTCGAAAGCAATCGCTAGCATTAAGCCCCGTCGATACTCAGTCACATCCGAGTGTTGAGTTCCAAAATAAATTGCAAAAAATGCAATGAAAACAGAGGCAATTAACACAATCACTTCACTGTGTTCTTGTTCGGTAATTAATTGAAACGCAGAGCCAATGGCTTTGAGTTGTAAAGCCATATAGGGGATGGTTGCTAAAAGCGCGATAAAGGTGACTAACAAGGCGACAGTTTGACGCTTGCCGTAACGGGAGGAAATAAAGTCAGCAATGGTCGTAATATTTTGTCTTTTACTAACCAAAATTAACTTATAAATAAAGCGATAACCAAAAAGATAAACCAATATTGGCCCTAGCAAAATCGCAATATATTGCCATTGATTACGAGATGCTTCTCCCACCATGCCAAAGAATGTCCAAGCTGAACAATAAATTGCCAAAGCCAAAGAATACACTATTGGATGCGAAGTGATCGCACGGGCCAAAGGTGTGTTTCTATCTCCCCAACGAGCTATCCAAAATAACCCAGTTAGATAAATTAAGGCTAATAAAACCCAACCCAATGTCATTTAATTCTGTACCTAAAACACTATCGATATTAGTAATTTAGCACACTTTTGAAAAATTAATTGTTGTACTACGACCATAGTCTCATTTCACTACTAGTAATACATGGATAGATTAGAAAACGTTCGGAATGGCAGTCATTCTGATTTGAAAAATTCAAGGCTTTGGTCGGCACCAGTTTTTGCGTATGTGCCATTCCAAGGTTAATTGCCAGACTAAAAGCATGAGGAAACGAGCATGGCGTTTAAAACAGAAGAAGATAAAAAAGCCTATTGGCGAGACAATCTCTCGTTAATGTTAAAACTGCTGATTGTATGGTTTGTTGTATCGTTTGGATTCGGCATTCTGCTAGTTGATGTACTAAATGAAGTGAGATTTTTCGGCTTCAAACTTGGTTTCTGGTTCGCACAGCAAGGTGCTATTTACGTATTTGTGGCGTTGATTTTTGTCTACGTTCGTCAAATGAATATTTTAGATAAACGCTACGGCGTAGACGAAGAGTAGGAGAGCTCAGATGGACGTACAAATTTTAACTTTTATCATAGTCGGTGCTTCATTTTTACTTTATATCGGCATCGCAGTATGGGCTAGAGCTGGCTCAACCAATGAATTTTATGTTGCTGGAGGCGGGGTACATCCCATTGCTAACGGTATGGCTACAGCCGCCGATTGGATGTCAGCCGCTTCGTTTATATCAATGGCCGGTTTGATCTCATTTATGGGATATGACGGTGCAGTTTACTTACTCGGGTGGACTGGTGGTTACGTACTACTTGCCCTTTGTCTTGCACCCTATTTGCGTAAGTTCGGCAAATTTACGGTGCCAGATTTTATCGGAGACAGATACTACTCTCAAACGGCTAGAACGGTAGCGGTAATCTGTGCCATCTTTGTTTGTTTCACTTACGTAGCTGGACAGATGCGTGGTGTTGGGGTGGTATTCAGTCGCTTCCTTGAAGTGGATATTGTTTCTGGTGTAATTATTGGAATGGCAATCGTATTCTTCTATACCGTATTAGGTGGTATGAAAGGCATTACCTATACTCAAGTCGCACAGTATTGTGTACTCATCTTTGCATATCTTGTACCTACCATCTTTATTTCAATGATAGTAACAGGTCACATTTTACCGCAAACAGGATTTGGAGCGACACTCGCTGATGGTTCGGGGGTGTATATGCTAGACAAACTCGATGGACTCTCCCTAGAGTTAGGGTTCAACGAGTATACATCGGGTACCAAAAGTATGATTGATGTATTCTGTATCACTGCCGCGTTAATGGTCGGTACAGCTGGATTACCGCACGTTATTGTTCGTTTCTTTACCGTTCCTAAAGTTCGTGATGCTCGTTACAGTGCTGGTTGGGCATTGGCTTTTATCGCAATTCTTTATACTACCGCTCCTTCTTTAGCATCCTTTGGTCGAGTCAATATGATCGAAACCATTAACGGTACTGATCAAATGGGCACTAACTATAGTGAAGCCCCTAGTTGGATTACTAACTGGGAAAAAACGGGTTTGATAGTTTGGGATGATAAAAACAACGACGGTAAAATGTTTTACTCAGGTGATGAACGCAATGAAATGGACGTGGACCGTGACATCATGGTTATGGCTAATCCAGAAATTGCAAACCTTCCTGCATGGGTAATTGCTTTGGTTGCCGCAGGTGGTGTAGCCGCAGCACTTTCGACTTCAGCAGGTCTGCTTTTGGTAATCTCGACCTCAGTTTCCCATGATTTATTGAAACGAAACTTGATGCCGGATATTACCGATAGAAAAGAACTGTTTTATGCACGCTTAGCAGCAGGTGTAGCCATATGTATTGCTGGATACTTCGGGATTAACCCACCCGGATTCGTAGCACAGGTGGTCGCCTTCGCGTTCGGTCTTGCAGCTTCGTCCTTCTTCCCTGCTATTATTATGGGAATATTCATGAAGCGAATGAACGACAAGGGCGCAATTGCAGGTATGTTGGCAGGTATCACATTCACTACTGCTTACATTATCTACTTTAAATTTGTAAACCCAGCGGCAAATGTACCTGAGAATTGGTTATTTAAAATCTCACCAGAAGGAATCGGTACTATAGGTATGTTAGTTAACTTCGCTGTGGCATTAGTTGTATTGAAATTCACTGGCGATTCGCCAGAAGAGATTCAGCAACTAGTAGAAGATATTCGTTATCCGAAAGGATCAGGAGAAGCTTCTGCTCACTAAGTGAGACGGGTAAAACTCAAGATGAATTAAGCCCGATTGAAATCGGGCTTTTTTATTTTAAATTTAACAGTAAATTAAACCTAAAATTGGAGAGTAAAGTGACTAGCATTCCTCAACAATCGCTGGACTTCTTAAAAGCTTCTGCTCCTTTTGACCAGCTACCCGCTGAGAAGATCACTGCATTGGCAAAGCATATTACCGTTGCTTATTTGACCCAGGAAAATGCCAAGCAAATATTGACGGACAGAGATAATAATCTGTTTTTAATTAGTAGCGGCCAATTTACCGTTAAAGACTCCAACGAGGTTGAGCAAAATTTAAGTGAAGGTGACTTTTTTGGGGTTGGGAATTTACTTAATAAGTTGCACCATGCTATTGATATCAAAGTTGATAGTGCGGGTTTACTTTACTGCTTTCCGGCCGAACAGTTTGATATTTTATGTAATGAAAATCCGGCGGTGGCTAAGTTCTTTGAAACTTATCATTCAGACCAACTTTATAATGATGCCGTGTCAGATTCTAAATCTATGTGGTTGTATAAACCTATTAGCGAAGTCATCTCTGAGCGCGTAATCAGTAGTGATACAGATACCTCTATTTTAATTGCGACGCAACAAATGTCTGAAGCCAGTATTTCTTCATTATTGATCACCGAGGGTGACAAGTTAGTTGGCATTTTAACTGATAGAGACATTAGGAATAGGGTCGTTTCAAAGGAGGTAAGTGTTCACTTACCAGTGTCTGAGGTTATGACTAAAGAGCCTTTCAAGATCACTGAAAACAGAACTCTTTTTGATGCTTTATGCATGATGACTGAGCACAATATTCATCATCTTCCGGTTGTTGATAGGATAACTCACATTCCGTTAGGAATGTTAACTTCCAGCGATATGATTCGTCATCAACGAGGCAACATCTTATTTTTAATTGATGAATTGGCAAAGGCCAAAAATCTCTACGAACTCACTCGTCTTAGTTGGCAATTGCCGCATTATTTTGCCAAACATGCTAAACGCTTAGGTGATTTTGATGTGGCTGGCAAAGTGCTGTCTCAAGCCACTGATATTATGACTCGAAAGTTACTGACCTTTTACCAACAACAAAATGGTAACCCGCCATTTGATTTTTGCTGGCTGGTTTATGGCTCTCAAGCTCGTGAAGACCAAAATATGGGGTCAGATCAAGACAATGGGTTATTGTTGGAGCGACGACCTAATCCTCAGGAAGATGAGTACTTTGCGCAGATGTCACAATATGTGTGTGAAGGTTTAGGCAAATGTGGAATTAAACTCTGCGATGGTAACATTATGGCATCTAATTCAGAGTTGCGGATGAGTGTCGAAGATGCCGTGATAGAATCTGAAAAGTGGGTGAATCAACCTACTTTAGAGGCCATTTTACATTTTAATATCTTTTTAGATGTGCGCGCTGTTGCGGGCAATAAAGACTTGTTTTCAGCGCTTCAAGCGGCCCGAAAACCCTTGTTAAAACAGCCATTATTTCTGTCTGCTTTGGCGCGACATGCAGCAGAAGTTGCTGTGCCCTTATCCGTGTTCCAAAAAGGTCATCAACCTGAAGATTGCATAGACTTAAAAGTGCATGCCATTGCTATCATTAATAACCTAGTGCGAATCTATGCGTTAGCAAAAGGATTAGAAATGCCATCCACTTTAGGAAGGCTAGATAACCTAAAAGAAGGTTCGCAACTCACTGAAAGTGATGGCAATGACTTACGAGATATTTGGTTGTTTCTGAATCGGTTGCGATGGCGTCACCAGTTACAAAATAGCGTGACGAATAATTATGTCTCCATAAGTGACTTATCATCTATTCAACGTCACCAATTAAAAGCCGCGTTTAAAACCATTAAGAGAAGTCAGCAAGGTGTTTCAATGAAATTTGCTGGTGGTTAATGGACGCGCTGCGGTTTAGGTTAAAGAAAAGCGTTGAATAATAAAAAATACAGTTGAGCATGGCTAAACAGTCGACAAAATAGGATTAGTAATCAATGTGGCAAACACTGAAAAATTGGTTCGTACCCAAATCAACTATTCCAGAACATTTTCGACATGTGCCTTGGCAACAAATTCCATTTTTGTCGATTGATTTAGAGCTCACCTCACTTGACGCAAAAGAGTCCAATATATTGTCGGTTGGCTGGGTGGAAGGGAAAAAAAGTAGCATTGCATTACGCAGTTGTTATTACAAAGTGATTGCCACAAAAGCTTCTTTGAATCAAAGTCCTGTTATTCATGGTTTGTTGGATGAACATATTGCCCAAGGTGAGCCAGTAAAAGTTGTACTTGAGAAACTAAAACATTATGCCCAATCCCATGTGTGGGTGTTTCATAATACTAATTTAGATATGTCAGTGCTGAACAAGGTTTTTGCAAAACTAGGAATCCCGTTACCGGCAATCGTTACCTTGGATACATTGCAAATAGCCCTCTATCAAATACGTAAATCCAATCACGTGCCAGCGCCCAATGCTGCGACACTGACATCATGTCGACAGCGGCATAATTTACCTTTAGCTCCGGCGCATAATGCGTTAGATGATGCAGTGGCGACCATGGAATTGTTGTTTGCACAGTTAAGTCAGCTAGATCGTAAAGGCAAAGAACCCTTATCAGCCCTAACCGGAACAGGTGCTTTGAAAGTGTTTAAAGGCACCGCATCCACAGCGCGGGGCTAAAGCACCCGCCTACAAATCCAACAACGAAGCATTGCCTTTAGGCCATGGAATATCTCATACACATTGCGCGGCTAAAGCACCCGCCTACAAATCCAATAACGTAGCATGGCCTTTAGGCCATGGAATATATCTAACACATTGCGCGGCTAAAGCAGCCGCCTACAAATCCAATAACGTAGCATGGCCTTTAGGCCATGGAATATCTCAAGCACATTGGGCGGCTAAAGCGGCCGCCTATAAATCCAATAACGTAGCATGGCCTTTAGGCCATGGAATATCTCAAGCACATTGCGCGGCTAAAGCAGCCGCCTACAAATCCAACAACGTAGCATGGCCTTTAGGCCATAGAATATCTCAAGCACATTGCGCGGCTAAAGCAGCCGCCTACAAATCCAACAACGTAGCATGGCCTTTAGGCCATAGAATATCTCAAACACATTGCGCGGCTAAAACAGCCGCCTACAAATCCAACAACGTAGCATGGCCTTTAGGCCATGGAATATATCTAACACATTGCGGGGCTAAAGCACCCGCCTACAAATCCAATAACGTAGCATGGCCTTTAGGCCATGGAATATCTCAAGCACATTGCGCGGCTAAAGCACCCGCCTACAAATCCAACAACGTAGCATGGCCTTTAGGCCATGGAATATCTCAAACACATTACGAGGCTAAAACAGCCGCCTACAAATCCAATAACGTAGCATTGCCTTTAGGCCATGGAATATCTCAAGCACATTGCGAGGCTAAAGCAGCCGCCTACAGGGCTTTTTTGGTGGGCATGACGACGTTGGCAAAAATTAATCCTGCCACTAACGACATTAAAATTAAAAATGTTTCCTGACCGATATGATCTGCCTTAATAAAGTCCTGTCCGGAAATAAAGGAGTTCAAACCTATATACGTTTTTGAACCAGGTACCAACACAATCAAACCATGCATAGCAACAATAGTCGAAGGCGCATTCATGACTCTGGAAAATAAGTTTGAAAAGACCCCTAAAGCAAATGCGCCGACGAATGCACCTAATCCATTCTCTAAATAGGCAGAGCTCCATGTGGAAGCGCCGTATGCGATAAACGTCGATACAATAGCCCAAGGTACATGCTTCAAGCGGGTGCGAAATATCGCTACCAGACCTATGCTTAGCAGCAGCACCCCTAACCAGTTAACCCAAAAGGGTAAGGTATCGGCAACTTGCAATTCTTGTTGACCAAAGAGCTGGTAACCAAGGGTGATACCGATAAATGCGCCGAAATACAATTTGAATAATTGCATAATCGCATCCATCACTCTTGCGGTCCCAGAAACTAAGTTACGCGAGGATAATTCTGCAAGTCCAATAGTTAAGGACAGTCCTGGAACTAAAATAATCAGCGACGACAAAATTATCAGCCATATATTGAACCCTGACTCAAAATAATAATTAATTGCACAGGCGGAAAAACCAACCGTAAAAGACGCCACTGACTCTAACATTAGGTTGACGCGTTTTGAGCGTAGTGCCCAAAGTGTCCAGAAATAGACAATCACACCCAATACACCAGACCATAAAATTTCCGGCCAACCAGCCCCCATTAGCATAGCAAAGGCACTGGTTGAAGTACCAAAAGCTACCCCTGTAAGCGTTTTGTTGTAGGGGCTTTGCATAGTATCAATTTGATCCAAACGTTTGTCCGCATCTTGCAGGTTAATTTCACCTTTTAATAATTGATAAGCTAGTTCATCTGTCAGTGATAACGAATTCATATCCAATTCACCGGGATCAATTCGCGCGGCGTGGTTATATTCTTCTTCGTGTCGGTCGCTCCACAACACTATTGACAATGAAGTCGGGGTAGATATAAACGAAGCGTTTACACCTAAGTGCGCAGCAACTTCACTCAAATACGCTTCAAGTCGAAACGAAGGCGAGCCATATTTATGCAACATTTTGCCTAATTTGAGTATAAATCTGCGTATCTGGATAAATTCCGACTTGTCCACTGCTTTGCCACTTAAACCTTTAGGTTACGAGTATTCTAAAAATACTCAATTGAATCAATATCATAACTAACTTTTGTTAGGCTATGCTTAACTAATTCGCAAATTGTAGAGCCTACAAAGTTCCAACGCAATGGACATTTATTGTACTCTTCGGATAAAAAAAACTAATGCATAACTAGTCAACTTAGCTTACAGGATAAGTAGGCAAATTAAGATCAAGCTGGCAATCCAAATGGTTTCCATTATGAGTAATAAGATAGGTTTAGTTCCTACTTCAACTAATTGTTTTAAATTGGATTTCATTCCAATTGCAGCGATAGAAACGACTAATGCAAAGCGTGAAATATGAGACGCCGATTCTGTGACAGCAGAGGGGATTGAAAACACGCTATTGATGATCATCAGTACAACAAAAATAATCAGAAAACCGGGAATTCCAGGTGCTTTATTGGCACCAACACGTTTAAGTCTTAATTTTAAAACCAGTAGAATTGCAATTACCACAGGCATCAAAAATGCGACTCGTACTAATTTTGTTAGCGTGGCCAGGTCACCGCTTTGTTCAGACACCGAATATCCCGCTCCAACTACCTGGGCCACATCATGAATGGTAGCGCCTAAAAAAATACCGGTTTGTATCTGATCTAAATTAAATTGCGAGGCAATAATAGGGTAGAGAATCATCGAAAGTGTAGACAGCGCAGTGACACCAATTATGGTCAATAAAGTATCACGATCTTTGTGTTTGCTGTCTGGTAGTACAGCGGCGATGGCCATGGCTGCTGACGCACCACAAATACCTACGGCACCGCCTGTTAACACTCCAAAACGTTTTTGCATACCCAATAATCGGGCTAAAACCGTGCCGATTAAAATGGTCGTTACAATCGCGACAATTAACAATAACGCAGTTTTCCAGCCTAATGCCACTAGATCGCCAAAAGCGATGCGAAACCCAAGCATAGCGACGCCAAATCGCAATATATGGGTGGCAGTAAACTCAATGCCTGCTTTGCATTGAGATTCCTCATATAGGAATGACAATGCAATCCCTAACAGCAACGCAAATAACATTGAGGGGGCACCATAATGTTCGCTTAAAAATAGTGCGGCTAAACCAACTATTGTGGCCAGCATCACACCTGGTATCAAGGCTTTTAGTTTGTACATAAGAAGGGGGTTAGTTGGTTATTTGCGATCAAAATAAACTACTTCTAATTAGTGAGAGTTGCGACTAACGATTAGCACCATAAGATAGCATTTTTTGGACGTTTAAAGCCATCGAATTGTAGTAATAGCGTATCGATAGGTTCACATTTTGGATGTTAAGAATATCTATGAAAAGTTGTTTTTTGGGCATGTTAGGGTGGGGTGAATGGCCATTTATTGGGGATGAAAAATGTGGCTAAAATCGATTTTTGTACTATGGTTAAAGTAAGTTTTTGGAGTTATTTATGAAACTTTTTTTAATATTATGTACCACATTAATTGTTATGACTGGTTGTCAAACTACCACCAATCAGATGGTTATCGAGTCTCGCCATTTATTGAATGATAATGCGTTTCCAGATTATCAAGAAATAAAAATTGAAAGTGAAGAGGAGATTTTTGCACTAGACAAAGAGGCCAAAGATTTCATTCAAGAGCAGGTTGCAATTGTTAAAGATCCTGTTGATAGAATGGAAACCTTGGTGCGCCTGATATTTGACCGCTCAGAGTTTAATTTGTTGTATATGGGAAGTGCCAATACTGTGGCCAAAGAAACCTTCCAGCGCCGCGCTGCTAATTGTCTTTCGATGTCTATTATGACTTATGCATTAGCAAAAGAAGCTGGGTTCTCGGTACGTTTTCAAGATGTTCAAATTCCAGAATATTGGACCAGAAGAGCTGGGTATAGCTTACTAAATGGCCACATTAACTTAATGATCATGCCTCGTGAGCCTGGCGTAATTCATCTAATTAATACCGGTCTACAAGTGGATTTTGACCCGCAAAACCCACAAAAGAGCTTTCCGAAACAGATGGTCACTAAACAAGCCGTGACTTCGATGTTTTACAACAATAAAGGCGCAGATGCGTTGCTTTCCAAATCTTATACAAAAGCATATGCGTATTTCAAAAAAGCCGCTATTTTATCTCCCAACTTTATATCTACATGGATAAACCTTGGTATTCTCTATCGTCTAGTGGGCGATTATGAATCTGCCGAGAGCGTTTATCTGTATGCTCTTCAATTAGATGAAGACAACCTAACTGGTTGGGAAAATTTAGCCTTTTTATATGAAGTTACCGGCCGCTCGGAAAAAGCGTCTGCAATTGTGAATCGCATCGAAAGAGTGAGAAGTGATAATCCTTTTCATCATTTTATTCAAGGTGAACAATCATTTGAAAATGGTGAATTTGAGTTGGCTTTAAAACATTATAGAGATGCCTTGAGATTAGATAGAAGTAAACACGAAATTTATTTCGGATTGGCAAAAGCCTATTATGAACTAGGGGATGTACGTCGCAGTCAATTGTATTTTAAAAAAGCTAAAGACCGCGCACGTAGTCATCAAGACCAAGAACGTTACCAAGGGAAATTGGATTTACTCAGCCGTGATGATAGTAAAAAACACTAAGTTAATTGCAAGCTTGAGCTTGCTATGGCCATTGATTAGTTACGCAGATTGCAACCAATTTGAGTTAACCCATAATATCGATGGCGAGCGTTTATGGAAGGACTTTAGCTACTTAGCATCAGATGAAATGCAAGGGCGTAAAAATCAGTCCTCTGGTTCTAAACTCGCTCAACAGTTTTTAGTCAATCGATTCTCTGAAATAGGATTGAAATCTTTTTCAGAGGATCAAAAATATCGACTGCCTTTTCGCTATGAAACAACTTTCTCACACATTGATGGTGTGAATATTGGCGGCTACCTTATGGGCAGAACTCATCCGCAACAATTCATTGTCATAAGTGCGCATTATGATCACATTGGAACGCGCGGTACAAAAGTTTTTAATGGTGCTGATGACAACGCTTCTGGCGTTTCGGCAATGTTGGCGATAGCAGACAAAATTGCTCAGCAAGGATCTGAATATTCGATCATTTTTCTGGCCACCGATGCCGAAGAAAAAGGCCTATATGGCTCTAAAGCATTCGTACAAAATCCGCCCGTTGAACTGCGCCAAATTAAGTACAACCTTAATTTAGATATGCTCTCGCAGAATCAAGGCAAAAATCGATTGTACGTTTCTGGTGCACGATATCATTCACCATTTAAGAAGGTTGTAGCCCAAGCAATTGATGAGGCAGGATTGTGCTTAGTTAATCAACACAGAAGAAAGCAACGGGGCTATTCAATGGCAATGGGTTCAGATTGGCGCAAGGCCAGCGACCATGCTTCGTTTGGTAAAGTAGACATTCCGTATTTGTTCGTAGGTGTGAGTGAGCACGCTTATTATCATACTGAAAAAGACACGGTAGAAACCGTTGATCCTGAATTTTTTCAAGCTGCTGTAGAGACGAGTTTTAACATCTTGAGGTTAATGGATAAATTACCAGAATAGAAAACGGCGCAAAAAAAGGCACTTAACCTGAAAAGAAAAAGTGCCGTTATTTAGCTGCTTCGCGACAGACTATGAAATATATTTTAGGCTACGCCAAGCTCACGTAAACGTTCTTTCAAATAGCTATCCGCGGTGTGACGTTCTGATAAAACCACATCGGGACGAGGGTGTAAAAATAGTGGCAAAGAGATACGAGATTTAGTCATATCTGCGCCCGCAGGGTTAACTACTCTGTGGGTAGTAGAAGGAAAATAACCACCAGAGGCTTCTTGCAACATATCGCCAATGTTGATGATCAGGTTGCCAAAATCACTGGGCACATCAATCCATTCATCGCCAGTGCCTTTCACTTGTAAACCCGGCTCATTCGCAGCAGGCAAAATGGTCAATAGATTAATGTCTTCATGGGCAGCTGCGCGGATAGCATCGGCTTCTTCGTCACCTGTAAGTGGCGGATAATGTAAAATTCTAAGTAAGGTTTGCTCACTGTCTTTTATCATATTGCTAAGTGGTTGACTGTATAGTTTTGCTACATCAGCAGGAGAGTATTTTTCAACCCAAGTGAGTAATTCAGCTGCTAAATTCATGGCTGCCTGATAATAGGCCGCTGCTTCTTGTTTTAATTCCGCAGGGCATTTTCCCCAAGGGTAATAATGGAAATACTCTTTAATATCTTTTTTCTTAAACCCTTTAGCTGTTTCAGATACGCTGGTAGGGAAAAAACCATCTTGAGTTTCTTTATCGAACAAAAAGCTCTGTTTATCTTCGGAATCAAACCATGCTTGCCAATTTTTGTAAATCGACGACACCGATGATTTCGATATTGGATGATTTTTTAAGACTCCGAATCCCGTTTTATGTAACGACTCGACAAATAATTTATCTGCCCCTGGCGTTGTATAATCTACTGCTTCTAATTTCATAATATTTCCTGTGAATTACAGCAAAATCAATGTATTGCTGCAAATTTTGTATATTGTACTGGCGAGCAATTTACCTATAAAGTAACAAACAGACCTGCTAACGCGGCACTCATTAAGTTAGATAAGGTTGCCGCTATCACTGCTTTTAATCCTAAACGCGCAATTTCTTTACGTCGTGTAGGAGCAAGTGCTCCTATGCCACCCATTAATATAGCAATGGAAGAAAAATTGGCGAATCCACAAAGCGCAAAGGTAATAATCGCTTGAGATTTCACTGATAACTCTGCTTGATATTTAATGAAGTCCAAATAGGCAATGAATTCATTTACTACCATTTTTTGACCAATAAAACTGCCTGCCAAATTGGCTTCATCCCATGGCACACCTAATACCCATGCTAAGGGTTGGAATAAATATCCTAATATCACTTGTAAGCTTAGCTCACCTTGTCCAAACCAGCCGCCGATGCCACCAATTAAACCATTTAAGATGGCAATCAAGGCAATGAAGGCCAACAACATCGCCCCAACGTTTAAGGCCAACTGCAGACCTGAAGCGGCCCCCGTTGCGGCTGCATCAAAAACATTGGCGTAGCTGTCGTCATCTTTTTGCAATTCATCTAATTCATTTTTGTAGGTTTCTGTTTCTGGCAAAATAATTTTCGCCATCAGTAAACCACCGGGCGCGGCCATAAAGCTTGCCGCTAACAAAAACTTAATATCTACACCTAACTGGGCATAACCTACCATTACCGCACCGGCAATGGACGCCAAACCACCAACCATAATTGCGAACAGTTCTGAACTGGTCATTTGTGGAATAAAAGGTTTTACCACAAGAGGGGCTTCTGTCTGACCGACAAAAATATTAGCCGCTGCGGACATAGATTCTGGGCGACTGGTTTTTAAGAAGAACTGTAAAAATC
Source organism: Aliiglaciecola sp. NS0011-25 (assembly GCF_040370605.1). Taxonomy (NCBI): domain Bacteria; kingdom Pseudomonadati; phylum Pseudomonadota; class Gammaproteobacteria; order Alteromonadales; family Alteromonadaceae; genus Aliiglaciecola; species Aliiglaciecola sp. NS0011-25. The sequence goes on along the minus strand of NZ_BAABWR010000003.1, from coordinate 261,872 downwards.
CACCTATTAACCGAATAACCCATTGCATTACACCGATGTAATACAGAACCGCGATCAACGAAGAAAAGAACACAATTGCAGGTAATACGTTAAAGGCAAAAATAAATCCTAGTGACTTATTACCCAAAGGACCAAATATAAAATCAATACCTGCTTGACCCATATCCAAAACCCACTGCACGCCGGCAGACATTTTGAGCAGCGCGTCTTTGCCCGCAGGAACGTAAAGAATCAAAGCCCCTACAGTTGCTTGTATAAAAAAAGCTCCGCCAACTGTTCGCCAGTTGATGCTTTTACGGTGGGCTGACAAGCCATACGCTATGGCTATTAGCACCACAATTCCAAGTAAACCGATCATGGGATTTCCTTTTTATTATTATTTTTTTAGTTGATTTTTATTCATTAAGTAAAGCTTGTTGAATATGTGATTTAATCACATCCAACGCAATATAGTTTTCACCACCTTGGGTGACAATCACATCAGCGGTAAATCTACTTGGTGCAATAAACTGATGATACATTGGCTTCACGGTACTTTCGTACTGGTGAGCTACTGATTCTAAAGTTCTGCCCCGTTCTGCAATGTCGCGTTTTATTCTGCGTAAAAGGCAAATATCCAGTGGCGTATCAACAAAGATCTTCACATTGTATAAAGGTTCTAAGTCAGGGCTTGCCAATAACATGATGCCTTCAACAATAATTACCGGCGCAGACTCCAAAACTTCTCGCTGTTTAAGTCGAGTATGGGTTTTGTAGCAGTAAGTTGGGTATTCAATGGGTTTGCCTTCTTTCAAGTCCTTTAAGTGCTTAACCAGCAATTCATGCTCGAATGCTTTTGGATGATCGTAATTGTTTTTTTCACGTTCATGCATAGGCAAATGATCTTGGGCACGATAATAGTGATCTTCGCGCAAAATTTGCACAGGTCGACCCTGTTGAGCAAATTCATTTAGTAGATTTTCTGTAAACAAAGATTTACCAGAACCTGAAGCACCAGCAATCGCGATAATAAGTGGAGAAGCCATTTCGACCCTGAATCAATAAAAAACTTGGCAAAAGATACCAGTCATCGCAAAAAAAGTCAGTCTGAATAAAAAAAATTATACTAATTTGCTCAAAAATTAAGTATAAATTAGTCCTAGACTAAATGGTCTGATTTGTATGTGACTGTTTAGTCTAGATTTTATTGTTTTATACTATAAATTGGATTGACCAAGTGGTCAAGAAAGTAAATGAAAGGTTATAACGGTGTGGCTTTGGGGTTAATTTTAGAATTAAATTTTATTGCTGACACCTTAGTCATAAAAGTGTAATAATTGACCTGATACAATACGCCCGATTTGAAACTTAAGCATCTAAAGTTTCATGACGCAGCGCAACAAGACTGTGAATGAAAACTGGATGGGCAGAAAAGAACACACACTACTTAGGAAAACACAATGTTTAAAAAAACCAAACTGAATCGTATTGCGATTGCAGTGGCTATGTCTGTTGGCATGTCAACAGCAGCAATGGCTCAGGAAACTTCGTCAGGTATAACTGGTAAAATACTTACTCCAGCTGGGGCACCTGCGACTGGAACAACGATTACAATCATTCACGTGCCTTCTGGTACTACTAAGCAAGTACAAGTAAACAGTTCTGGCCAGTTCAGCACTAAAGGTTTACGCGTTGGTGGACCTTACAACATCATTGTCGATTCTAATGTTTATCAAGACACGACAATAAACGATGTTTACCTTAGTCTTGGTGAATTATATGGTATCAATTTATCTCTAGAAGATGACCAGCAATTAGAAAGCATTGTTGTTACTGCTTCTTCAGTCAGTGTTTCTGAGTTCGGTGGCACAGGCCCTTCAGCTAACTTTAACTTAGCTGACTTGGAAAACGCACCGTCAATCAATCGTGACATTAATGATGTTATTCGTGCTGACCCGCGTATTTATATTGATGAAGGTTTCAATGACGCAGTACAGTGTGCTGGTGCAAGCCCTCGTTACAACAGTTTAACCTTAGACGGCGTTCGCATGAACGATAACTTCGGTTTGAACAGCAATGGTTACCCAACTGAAAGAATGCCTTTTTCTTTCGATGCTATTGAGCAAGTTACGGTTGAATTAGCGCCTTTTGATGTTCAATACGGTGGCTTTACAGCGTGTAACATTAATGCGGTTACTAAGTCTGGTACGAATGAAGTTCACGGTAGTGTATTCTTCGATTTCACTAGTGATTCGTTCAAAGGTGATTCAGTTGAAGGTCAAGAACAAGACAATGGTAACTACACCGAAAAACGTTATGGTTTCAACGTTGGCCTGCCACTAATCAAAGACACTTTGTTCTTCTTCGGTTCTTACGAGAAAGTTGAAGGTGTTCAGTTATACAGCTATGACGCTTTAGGTTCACGTATAACACAAGATGAAATAGACCAAGTTACTTCTATTGCACAAAGTGTTTATGGTTACGATGTTGGCGGAACTCCTGGTAGTGCGCCAATTGAAGACGAAAAAATCTTAGCTAAAATAGATTGGAATATTAATGACGATCACCGTGCCTCATTGGTTTATAACTGGAACGATGGTTTCAGCTTAAGTCAGTCTGATGGTGGTTCAAGTACTTTATCTTTGTCAAATCACTTCTATGAGCGTGGCGCTGAGTTAACAAGTGTGGTTGCATCAGTTTATTCTGACTGGACTGAAAACTTCAGTACAGAATTACGTATTGGTTCTTCAAAACTTAAAAATCGCCAGAATTCATTGGATGCTGCATCAGGTTTTGCTGAAGCACAAATAAGTACTGCTGATGGTACTATTTATATTGGTCCTGATGACTCTCGTCAATCTAACGAACTCAACTACGATACAGATACCTTCAAGTTTACTGGTACTTATTATTATGAAGACCATAAAATTATGGCTGGTATCGAATACGAAAAACTAGACGTATTCAACTTGTTTATGCAGCACACCGTTGGTGAATATCGCTTTGACTCTATTGCAGATTTTGAAGCTGGTATTGTGAACCGTATTTATTACAACAACTCTGCTGGTACTAACAACCCTGCTGATGCCGGTGCATCGTTCGCAAACACGACTACTACTTTGTACATTCAAGATGATTTCGATTTGACTGATGATGTTCAAATGATGATTGGTTTGCGTTACGACAAATACAGCACAGATGATACTCCTACATTGAACCAAAACTTCCAATCTCGTTATGGTTTTGCTAATACCGGAACTGTTGATGGTCTTGATTTGATTCAGCCTCGTATTGGATTTAACTGGAGTGTTGCAGACAACCTAGAAGTACGTGGTGGTGTTGGCCGTTATTCTGGTGGTAACCCTAACGTTTGGATCTCAAATGCCTATTCAAATGATGGTGTAACTAACATTGGTGTGCGTGAGAGTGAAATTGAAAACTTTGATACATTGTTTAATACTGCATTGACAGGTCAAGGTCGTCCAATTTATGACATTCCTCAAGCTATGTACGACGCCGTTGCCAATACATCTATCGAAACGGGTGATGGTGGTGTGAATGCAACTGACCCTGATTTCAAAATTCCCCATGAGTGGAAATTTGCAATCGGTGGTACGTATATCACTGACAATGACTATGTATTCACAGCTGATGTAATGTATACCAAGAAAAAAGATTCACCGATTGTAACGGATCTTTCTTTGACTGAATCTGGTGAAGTTGCTCCTGATGGTCGTCCACTATATGCCTCAAATGGTCGTTTCGAAGGATATGACTTAATGCTGACTAATGTAGACGGATCAGACGGCGAATCTAAAGTTGTGTCTTTAGCGGTAAGCAAAGAGTTCGATTTCGGTTTAGATGCAAGTTTTGCATATGCATATACTCGTTCTACAGATGTGAGTCCAATGACGAGCTCTACAGCAGGTTCTAACTTCGGTAACCTTGCTACCTCATCATTGAACAACCCTGGTGTATTTACATCTGATTACGAAGTTCGTCACCGTTTCACATTGAACTTGAGTTATTCTCAAGAGTTCATGGATGGTTACGCAACCAAGTTTAGCTTGTTTGGTACTGCTAATGAAGGTGCGCCAATTTCATATACATATTCTAATTCTTCAAGTATGTTCGCTGATTCAAATGACTACAGAAGTTTGATTTATGTACCATTGGAAAATGATGATAGCGTAGTTTATGGTGATGACTTTGATTTAGCTGCCTTCAATGACTTTATTGCGTCAGAAGGTCTATCTCGTGGCGGTATCATGGGACGTAACTCTGTGAAAGCCGATTGGTGGGTGAAGTTTGACGTTCGCGTTGAACAAGAACTACCTGCGTTTTATGAAGATCATAAAGCCAGCGCTTTCGTAGTTATTGAAAACTTGGGTAACATGTTGAATGACGATTGGGGCATTTTCCGTGAAGGTTCTTTCCCAGCTGATGATATTATTACTGCAAGTATTAACGACCAAAACCAATACGTTTACGAAGAGTACAATGCTTCACCGCAAAGTATTAACCGTGGCGCTTCTCTTTGGGAAGTACGTTTTGGTGTTAAGTACAAGTTCTAAGTAATTAACTACTAGATTAAAAGCCGGTCTTTATGACCGGCTTTTTTGTGTTTGAAGGTAAGATATACTAATAGATTCGAGGTATTTAATATGCGGGTTGATAAAAAATGAAGTTCTTTTCGATAATCTTAGGAGTGCTAATCGCAATGCAATTAGTTAGCTGTGCTAATTCTCAACCAACAATTCGAGTGGCAACCTTTAATGTCAGTATGGAAGCGGACAATTATCGAGGGACAGAAGCGCAGCAAGACCAGCATGATCCGACTTTGTTGTTTAAGCATTTAGCCACAGGCGATAACCAACAGATAAAAAATATTGCACAGATTATTCAACGAATTCGGCCTGATATTATTCTGCTAAATGAGTTTGATTACAGCAGCGATCCGTCGTTGGGTCCTGACGCTTTTATCAACAATTATTTGCAGGTTTCACAGCAAGGACAGCGGGCTATTGATTACCCATATTTTTACTATGCACCGGTCAACACAGGGGTTGCTAGCGGTGTTGACTTAAATAACGACGATAAAATAGAAAATTCAGGTAGTGATGCCTTTGGTTTTGGTCGTTATCCTGGACAATATGGGATGTTGCTATTGAGCCGCTATCCCATTGATTTGCATGGCGCTCGAACTTTCCAAAAGTTCTTGTGGAAAGACATGCCTCACAACACTTTAGGGAAAATTAAGAACACCGATGGTAGTGCTTGGTATTCACCTGAGGCGATTCAAATCTTACGCTTATCGTCTAAATCCCATTGGGATATTCCGATTAACATAGAAGGTAAGACGGTACATGTTCTTGCGAGTCATCCAACTCCTCCGGTATTTGATGGGCCGGAAAATCGTAATGGTTTGCGAAATCATGATGAAATTCAATTTTGGAATGATTATTTAGACGCCGGTTCAAAAGCTGACTATATCTATGATGATAAGGGCAAAAGAGGCGGCTTCAGTGGCGAGCGTTTTGTTATATTAGGGGATTTGAATGCATCTGCAAATGAAGGCGATGGAGAACGCACTATGATGGCTGATTTACTTGCTCATCCCCGTGTTGCTCAACACGAATTACCCAAAAGTGCTGGTGCGAAAGAGTCAAACTTGAATAACCCTAATGCCAAATATCATACCGCAAAGTGGGGCTTAACTGTTGACTATGTGCTGCCATCTAAAGCTGGCCTTTCAATACTCGACTCAGGGGTATTCTGGCCCAGTAAAAGTGAGCCAGGTAGTGAATTAGTTGAAGAACGACAAGCATCATCTGATCATCGCCTAGTGTGGCGCGAAGTTGAGTTGAAATAACCTATATATTGTAGGTTAACCCTTGCGACTATCCAGCCTGCAATTCTTTGTGCTGGGCAAAGATTGGCAAGCGTTCATCTTCACGATGGCTAACCATGAGAATGGTTGCCAACTGTTTTTTAGCAATAGTTGTAATCACATCTAGTACCAAGCGCCGATTAATTTCATCTAAACCTTGTGTGGGCTCGTCTAACACTAAAAGTGATGGGAACTTAACTAAGGCTCGCGCGATCAATAACAAACGCTGTTCACCAAAACTAAGCTGTTTGAAGCTACTGTTGGCCAGTGGCCTAAGACCAATCAAATCTAGCCATGCTAATGCTTGTTGTTTCTGGCTAGAAGTGACGTCTTTATACAAACCAATGGAGTCCATGAATCCTGACAGTACCACGGTTAATGCATTGCAGCTTACTCGATACGAACGGTGGATATCAGGGGAAACTATCCCTAGGTGTTTTTTGATATCCCAGATGGTTTCACCGGTACCGCGCCTATAGCCCATAACAGTGACATCATTGCTGAAACATTGTGGACAGTCACCGGTAACCAATTGCAGTAATGTTGATTTGCCGGATCCATTGGGTCCGGTAATGATTGTGTGCTGGAACGTATCAATACTTAAATTGGCGGCTTTGAGTGCATGATTTTCGGTATAAATAACATTTGCGTTATTGATGCGCACTAGCGGTTTTTTATTGTGGCTATGTTTATCGGATATCATCCGCTCAAGTAATGATTTATCTAGTGCATCAAAAGCAAATATGGTGTCGATAGTGGCTTGCGCATCACTTACTGATAATCCACTCAAATCATGCAAACTATTATTTTCTACCAGCGCGAATGTTGTGATCCAGTCTGGGATGTCTTGACGATTACTGAGTAATATAATCAAGGTGATATCTTGGTGTTTTAGCTGACTTAACACCTGACTTAATTGCGCCCTTGATGATGGATCTAAATCATCAAATGGGTTATCCAAAATAATATAGGTAGCGCCAGATAATATCGCTTTTAAGATTAACAGCTTGCGCGACTCGCCAGTACTAAGCTGTCGAAAACCGGTATCAAGGCGATGTTCTAAGTGGAAGCTGGCAATAAATGGGTGGTCAAGTTTGTCTTGAGGTAAAAAGTCTTTTGCCGGAGTGCCAAAATCAATTTCATCGGTGATATCGGTTTCATCAATCTTTAATTCGTTTTCATATACGGCCTGCAAGGTTTCAAAAGACACCAGTGCAACTAAATCCCTTGCGGGTAAATTTAAGCTGCTGTATTCGGCATTATTTAATTTTCCTAACAGAAGTTGGTCGACAAATTGTTTCCCTGAACCATTTTTGCCTAACACCGCTACGGCGCTATGTTTACAAATTCGCCAAGATTTTACGGCTAATTTAGGATGATGAAAATGCTCGATAGTTATCATTGCTAAACAACTCACAATTATACGAAAGGATCTCTAAAGGGTAATGTCACGTTTTAATTTACAGTTGAAACGGGTAGCTGCCTATTTGTTAGAGTGAAAATCGTTAAACATTCTCAAATAGGGCTTCAACTTTTTTACGGGTTTCTTCAATATTGCTGATGTCAGCAGGTGCGATAAAAATCGTATCGTCTCCAGCAATAGTGCCTAATACACCATCCTTTTGACTAAGGGAGTCCAATAAGCGCGCGATGAGTTGAGCTGCACCTGGACTGGTACGAATGATTACCATGACATTGTTGTGCACAATATCTAATACTAATTGACGCAATGGGCTTTTTGCCGTAGGCATTCCCATCTCTGGTGGCAAACAGTAAACCATGTCACCGCGCGCATTGCGGGTGCGTACCGCGCCAAATTTACTTAGCATACGGGAAACCTTGGATTGACTAATACTGCCAAAGCCTTGTTCCGTTAGTGCATCAACAATTTCACCTTGAGAGCCAAAGCTTTCCGTTTTTAAAATATCTTTAAATGCTTTGACCAATTCTTCTTGTTTTGTATTAGACATGCCACCCTCGCTATTAACTGCTATAGTTTGACACAATCTAAACAGGGTAGGTAGCCTTGTTTACAAGCAGCAAAATACTTTGCATTAATATCATATAGTTAAAGTGTCTGTTTTGAGTTACTACTAAGTATTGAATTCGTAGCATCTAACCCATATATTCTGTTAAGCCTTAAAAACTAACTGAATGTTAGGCTAAAAGAGTTATATTGCAAAACAGATAGTGAACATTCACCACAATAAATTGTTTTTTCATGCGGCTTACTCTATGGTTTGCCGTCAATTTAATAGTCCCACAGGAGACAACTATGAAAGTAGCGGTATTAGGTGCTGCAGGCGGTATCGGTCAGGCCCTTTCTCTTTTATTGAAAACCCAGTTACCAGCTGGTTCCGAGTTAGCTTTATATGATGTTGCACCTGTTGTGCCAGGAGTGGCAGTTGATTTGAGCCACATCCCTACAGACGTAAAAGTTGAAGGTTTTGGTAAAGATGATTTAGCAACTGCGTTACAAGGTTGTGATATTGTTTTGATCCCAGCAGGGGTACCTCGTAAACCAGGTATGGATCGTTCTGATTTGTTCAATATCAATGCGGGTATCGTTAAGAACCTAGTTGAAGGTATTGCGGATAACTGTCCTGATGCATGTACATGTATTATTACCAACCCAGTTAACACTACTGTTGCGATTGCTGCAGAAACGTTAAAAGCTAAGGGTGTTTACAACAAAAACAAATTGTTCGGTGTAACTACTCTTGATGTTATCCGTTCTGAAACTTTTGTAGCTGAATTGAAAGGTTTGAGCTCTACTAGTGTGCACGTTCCTGTTATTGGTGGTCACTCTGGTACAACTATTTTACCTCTACTTTCACAAGTTGAAGGTGTGACATTTAGCGATGATGAAATAGCAAGTTTAACTACTCGCATTCAAAACGCTGGTACTGAAGTTGTTGAAGCAAAAGCCGGTGGCGGATCTGCTACATTGTCAATGGGTCAAGCTGCGGCAAGATTCTGTTTGTCTCTAGTAGCTGCTATGAAAGGCGACAACGTGGTTGAATATACTTATGTTGAAACCAACTCAGACGACGCAGTATTCTTCTCTCACCCTGTAAGACTAGGTCCTAACGGTGTAGAAGAAATTCTACCTTACGGTGAGTTGAGCGAATTTGAACAAAACGCAAAAGATTCAATGCTTGAAGGTTTGCGTGGCGATATTGAGTTAGGTGTTAAATTCGTAAAAGGTTAAGCATTTAACCTATTACCGAACCTAACAAAAAGCCCCTTGTAGTTAACTACAAGGGGCTTTTTTATGCAGGCTAGTTCAGCCAGAATTAACCTGTATTACGCATGCCCACAGCAATACCTGCGATGGTTACCATCATTGCTCTTTCCAATAACGCATCGTGTTGACTGTCATCTAATTTTCTTATTCTAGATAACAATTCAATTTGCAAGAAGTGCAAAGGTTGCAAGTAACCCGCTCTAATACTCATGGATTCTTTTCCTCGCGGATCCGTTTCCATTACAGTCTCTTGGCCTAATAATTTGAGCAAAGATTCAATGCTTTCATCTAACTCGGTTCTCAATGCTTCACCAAAATACTGCAATTCAGCCGGTACAAGACGATCATCATATTCTTTGCTTATTCTGGTGTCTGCTTTATTAAACACCATATCAAGCATCGATAAGCGGGAATGGAAGAATGGCCAATTTTCCAACATATCATCAATGATCTGCTGCTGACCTGATTGGTAGTAATCGGTCACTGCTTTCATTGAACCTAACCAAGACGGTAAAACCAACCGCGTTTGCGCCCATGCGAAAATCCATGGGATTGCTCTGAGACTCTCAATACCACCTGTTGGTTTGCGTTTTGCTGGACGACTACCTAAAGGTAATTTGCCGAGCTCTTGTTCGGGAGTTGCCACTCTAAAGTAGGGCACAAAGTTTTCATCATGACGTACTATTTTACGATAGTTATCACGACCTTCGTTGGCCATAGAGGTAATCGCTTCTCGCCACTCTTGTTTTGGCTTAGGTGGTGGAAACAATATCGCTTCTAGAATCGCACTGGCGTATAAGCCTAGGCTTCCTTTCGCAAGTTCCGGCATACCAAATTTATAACGTATGGTTTCACCTTGCTCAGTAACCCTAAAACCACCGGTGAGAGAACCTGGAGGTTGTGAATGGATAGCAGCATGTGCAGGTAGACCTCCACGTCCGATTGTACCTCCGCGACCATGAAACAAGGTCAACTTGGTTTCAAATTCATCGGCTAATTTAACCAATGCTTCTTGAGACTCGTATTGGGCCCACCCAGCGGCCAACGCACCGGCGTCTTTTGCTGAGTCAGAATAACCAATCATTACGTACTGTTTACCTTGAATATAACCTCGATACCAATCGATACTGAGCAATTGTTTCATCACAATTGCAGCGTTATTCAAATCATCCAAGGTTTCGAACAGTGGTGCTACTGGCATTGGCCATTTAACACCTGTGTCTTTAAGCAGTAACTGCACAGCAAGCACATCTGAGGGCAGACTTGCCATTGAAATAATATAAATCCCAAAACCTTGTTGGCTGTTTTTAGCAATAATGCGGCAGGTATCTAAAACCTCTTGGACTTCTGCCGAAGGTTCCCAGTTTTCCGGAATAAGTGGACGTTTAGATCCCAATTCTTTTAACAAGAACGCTTGTTTGTCTTCTTCGCTCCAATGCATGTAATCACCCATGCCAAAGTAGCGTGTTAACTCGCCAAATACTTGAGCATGGCGTTCTGAATCTTGTCGAATATCTAATTTAAGTAAGTGCACACCAAAACAATGTACACGTCTAATGGTGTCTAATAGTTTGCCGTCGGCGATAACTTGCATTCCACAAGCATGCAATGACTGATAGCAGGTTAACAAAGGTGCCAGTATGTCATCTTGACAAGTCACCCAATTACTATCATCAACTTGATGACCAGCTAAATAATTGTCGATACCTTCTTGCGTCTTTGCAAGTCTATGATAAAGGGGGCGTAACAATGCACGGTAGGGTTCTAGTTGGTCTTCACCGACTATATCTTTAAGCGCTTGATCGCAGTCACCCATAGAGAGTTCTACTTGCAGAGCATCAATATCTTTGGCAAACAGTTTCGCTGCACGTTTTCTGGCAAGCAACAACACCTCTTGGGTAATTTTAGAGGTTACATTTGGGTTGCCGTCACGATCACCACCCATCCAAGAACTAAATTGCACTGGTGAAGCGTCTATTGGTAATGAAATACCAAACTTGCTGTTAACCTTTTTATCCAATGAGCGGATAAACGCAGGAACCGCATCCCATAATGAGTTCTCAATAACTGAGAATCCCCAACGCGCTTCATCTACTGGAGTCGGGCGAACAGAGCGTATTTCTTCGGTATGCCAAGCTTGACTAATCAAGTCGGCAATGCGCGTTTCTATTTCGCTACGTTCTTCGTCTGAAAGCATGCTTTGGTGCATTTCACGTAAACAGCGAGCCAGCTCACCGTGTTTGTGAATTAATGTACGACGGGTAACTTCTGTTGGGTGTGCGGTAAGTACCAAATCGATCTTAAGTTGCTCAAATGCATCAGCAAAGTCACTTTGATCGATTTTTGCTTCATCTAAATGTTCGAATAACTTTTCAACAGGATCATCTGTTATCGAAATACTATTGAATTCCTGTTCGGCTATATTGGCTAAATTAAGGAATTGTGAAAACGCTCTGCCAACGGTCAGAAGATCTTCATTATTGAGTTCAGCAAATAGATCTTTTAATTGCTGAGTTGAGTCTTTATCGCCTAAATGGGATTTCCGTCCGCCGATACGCACTGATTCTATTCGTTCAAGCCACTCTTCACCAAGCTGAGCACGAATTGTGTCTCCGAGAGTCGCTCCTAGAAATCGTACAGATTCCTTCAATTGAACTGCTAGTTGCTCTTTCACACATCCTCCAAACTGAATATACAAATTAGAATTTTTGAGTTAATAAAATATGTTTTAGTTCGGGTACAAAGTTAAATCATACTTAATCTTAAGGTCATTTAGATGAGCTTTTATTATTATTTTGCAGCTTATTCTATGACTTTTATTATTTTACTAATTTTGTATCTAACCAATTAGCTTTTGGGGTACAAGGCAACACGTTAACTATGATACCATTCACTTTTTATCTTTCCCAATCAAAACAGGATATAACGTGTCAGAAAAATATAACAGTGTTGAGCTTCAAGCAAGCTATGGTATTGGTTACCAAATGGGCGAACAATTAGTATCTAACCCATTTGAAGGTCTTGATATTGAAGCAGTAAAAGCTGGTCTAGCAGACGCTTTTGCTAAGCAAACCCCACAAGTTGATAATCAAACTTTGGGAGCTGCATTTAACGAAATTCACCAACGTATGCAAGCTGCAAAAGCAGATCAGCATAAAGGTGCAATCGAAGAAGGCGCAGCTTACTTAGCAGAAAATGCTAAACGTTCTGAAATTACAGTTACACCTTCTGGCTTGCAGTATGAAGTATTGACTGCTGGTGAAGGCGAAAAACCTACTGCTACTTCTAAAGTACGTACACATTACCACGGTACTTTAATTAACGGTAATGTATTTGATAGCTCTTATGAGCGTGGCGAACCTGCAGAGTTTCCAGTAAATGGCGTGATCAAAGGATGGACAGAAGCATTACAAATGATGCCTGTTGGATCTAAATGGCGTTTGCACGTTCCACATGATTTAGCATACGGTGAACAAGGCGCTGGCGGCGCAATTGGTCCTTTCAGTACTCTAGTATTCGATGTGGAACTATTAGATATCGTTGCTTAGTATTTGCAAATATCGTATTTAAAGGTCGGATTTATCCGGCCTTTTTTTGTGTCTTTTAACAAACCGTTAAAAGATCTAAACCTGCTTAGCTGCTAAAATGAACGATTGAATAATTTAATTAATAAAATAAAAATTTGGGGTAGTAAATGATTGACCTGATAACCAACCGTGACAGTAACGTCAAAAATGACGTGCTATCAGGAATAACCGTTGCATTGGCATTGGTTCCTGAAGCGGTTGCATTTGCCTTTGTTGCTGGCGTTGAACCTATGGTGGGGTTATACGCTGCATTTATGATGGGCCTAATAACATCTGCAATTGGTGGCAGACCGGGAATGATTTCTGGCGCAACGGGCGCGATGGCGGTGGTCATGGTTGCCTTGGTCGCTCAGCATGGTATCCAATACTTATTTGCCGCGGTTATTTTAGCTGGAATATTACAGATTTTAGCGGGCATATTCCGACTAGGAAAGTTCATCAGGCTTGTTCCCTATCCGGTAATGTTAGGCTTCGTAAATGGTTTGGCTATCGTCATTTTCCTTGCCCAATTAGGGCAGTTCAAAATAGTCAATGAGTTTGGTGTTCAAGAATGGATGCAAGGCAGCATGCTTTATTGGATGCTTGGTCTGGTTGCATTGACTATGGCAATTATCTATTTTTTACCTAAGCTAACTACCGCTGTACCCGCTTCCCTTGTGGCTATTGTAACCGTAACGCTGTTAGTGCATGGCTTAGATCTAGAAGCTCGCACCGTGATTGATTTTGTACGCGGCATGTTACCTGAAGATCAAAAGGCCACAGCAACTTTAGCCGGTGAATTACCTAGCTTCAGTGTACCTATGGTGCCGTTGAACATGGAAACCTTGTATATCATTTTACCTACTTCAGTCATTCTCTGTTTAGTTGGTTTGATTGAATCATTGTTAACCTTGTCTTTAATCGATGAAATGACTGACACTCGCGGTCGTGGTAACAAAGAATGTGTAGGTCAAGGTGTTGCTAATACCGTCAACGGTTTCTTTGGTGGCATGGGTGGTTGTGCCATGATTGGTCAGAGCATGATTAACATCAACTCCGGTGGACGTGGTCGTCTTTCTGGTATTACCGCTGCACTGGTATTGTTAGGATTCATTTTATTCGCCGCACCGCTGATTGAAATGATTCCATTGGCCGCATTGGTGGGGGTGATGTTTATCGTAGTCATAGGTACCTTTGAATGGGCTTCGTTTCGCATTGTGCGTGGTGTAAACAAAGAAGATGCATTTGTGTTGTTCTTGGTCACGGGGATTACCGTTGCAGCCGATTTAGCGATAGCAGTGGTAGTAGGGGTCATTGTATCTGCGCTGGTTTTCGCATGGAAACACGCCACCCATATTAGTGCGAAAACCCATACAGATGAAGACGGTTGGAAAGTTTACGAACTTGACGGCCCCTTGTTTTTTGGTTCAGTTTTACACTTCAGAGATTTATTCGATCCGCAAAATGACCCACAGGACGTGGTCATTGATTTTAAAGATTCACGTATTTGGGATTCATCAGGCTTAGATGCAATTGATGGTTTGGCTGATAAGTACAAAATTCAAGGCAAGAAGCTACATATTCGGCATATTAGCCCTGAGTGTACTAACCTGTTAACCAAGGCTCAAGGCTACGTGGAAATGAATGTAAATGAAGATCCTCGTTATCGCATTGCCTCCGATAAATTGGGATAAATATATCCTCGGACTGAAGCCCGAGCTACAGATTTTGTAGGCTGGGCTTTAGTCCAGCGAAAGATTTAGGAATCTTAGTTGTGAGCAAGAATTTCATCTAACTAAATTACTAGCTAGTGAAACTGGACTGACACATCATTCAGGTTGTTTATTTAGACGGGTACAAAAAAGCCGGATGATATCCGGCTTTTCAAATGGACTTGAGGTTCTATCAAAGGTTGATTTATTTTTGGGTAGTTAACCAGGTAATTAACTCTACAAATTCATTCGGCGTCATTTTTGAACCGAAAATTGCCTGATATTTATCATTTACGATAAAGGTGGGTACGCTACGAACACCTAAAGTCAATTTATCGTTTTTGCGCACGGCACCGCGGATGCCATAACTATTGGCCAGTTTTTTCAACTTATCACTGTCACCGCCAGCTTCTGCATACACCTTTAAAATGTCTTCCATGGAGGCAATATTTTTGCGATCTTTATGAATAGCTGTAAATAAAGCGGTGTTAAATTCGTCAGCTTTACCTAATTGGCGTGCTGCTAACATAGCTTTGGTCGCTGCATTCTGAGTATCTTTTTCAGCACCTCCCATAAAGTTCACGTGGGCTTTGGTAAAGGTCACGTCACTTGGCAGTTTACTTTTTAAATCTTTGGCAATGCTCTCGAATGTGAAACAGTGTGGACACCAAAATGAAAATACTTCGCGCACCTGCTTGGTTTCACTTGGTATCTCTTTTAATACCGTGTAGTGCTCACCTTCTTCCCACTTAGATTGGGCCATTGCAAGAGTTGGAACTGCGCATACAAATGCTATTAAAAGATTGCGCGTTAATTTAAAAATCATATAAATAAAATCCTGTAAAAAATAAGGTTATTAACGTTGTTTAGATAACCAAACAACTAAATCCGCAATATCATCCCTTGTCATACCTTCTACAATTTGGGCTTGATACTTTCCGTTAACAATGAAATTTGGTACACCGCTCAAATGTTCACGATAGGTCTCTATAATTTGATTATTCTGCTTGAGTAGGTTGTTAATTTGGAAGCTAGATTCCACTTTATCAAACTCGGCAGTATCAACGCCTTTGGCTAGGAAAATATTTCTTAACTCAGGTGTGCCTGTAATAGGTTGACGCTGTAAATGAATATAACTAAAAATAGCACTATTCATTTCTTCTTCTTTGTCCATAGTTCTGCCTATTAACAAGGCTTTTGTTGCGGCATCTTGTATTTGTGTGCTGGTAAAACGCATAAAGTTAACATGCACCTTTTTAAATGTGACATCTTTATCTAACTTTAGTTTTATCTGTTCAACAATAGGTTCGAAGTTATAACAGTGAGGACACCAGAACGAAAAGAACTCTAGTACTTCAGGCTTTTCAGAAACCTCATCATTAATCACTAGGTAATGTTTACCTTCTTTCCATTTAGATGGAATTTCGGCTTGTTCTGATGAGCTCTCTTTGGAGCAGGCTTGCAGAGATAATAGTAAAAATAACGCTAATACAGTTGATAGTTTTTTCATATCAATCAATTCCTTCAAAAATTTATCAAAGGTTATCATAGCTAGTAAAAGATTAGGTATAGTTAATCAGTCAGATGAATACAATCTGTGGATGAAATGCATAAAAAAACCGCTTCTCGAAGCGGTTTTTTGTATCTTGCATTATTTCTACAAGCTAATCGTCGTTGCGACAAAAAAGTTTTGGCCTGCGGTATTGAAGCCATTTACTTCTTGATAGTTCTCATCAAAAAGGTTGTTTACACCCGCTTTGATGCTGACTGATTCAACTATTTGCCAACGGGCAGTTAGGTTCGTAAGTTGATAGTCATCTATTTCCACGCCACCAATATCTACCGCATTTCTGACACTTCTATAGGTCAATTCAGCACTGAGTTTGTCATCTAACCAAGCTTGTCTAATACCTAGGTTGAATTTATTTTTAGGCCTTCTCAAACGAACTTCACCGTCACTGTCTTGTGCATCATTGTAGGTATAATTAGCCCAGACTTTTAATCCGTTAGCGAATACTTGTTCAACGCTTGTTTCAACCCCTTTAGATTCACTTTCACCGAAAGACTGCAAATATCCTTGGTAAGCAGCTAAATCAAATACGATTTCGTTTTCGATGGATTGTTTGAAAAATACCATTTCAGCGCTCAATCCATTATGAGTATCGATGACGAAACCCAGATCCAAACCTTCACTATTTTCTTCGGTCAATTGCAAGCCTGCAGCTTCACCGTATGCATAAGGGCCATCGTTATAACTTTGCTCATACAAACTTGGCGCCCGGAAGCCGGTTCCGTATGTCGTTTTAAATTTTACATCCGCAAAATCAAATGAAACTACTTTGACTGCACCTAAGCGGACGCTATTGTGTTTACCGAAGGTGTCATTGTCGTCGTATCTGTAGCCTAGATTAAACGCCAATTGATTTGAAAACTGACCTAACCACTCAACAAATAGACTTTTCTGACTTCTGTCTAAATCACTGCTTTCGATTTCTTGGGTTTCTTTTTCAAGACCAAATACAAGATCGTGCTGTTTCCAGTTTACACTTCCAATGTATTCAAACTTATCGATAGTGCCTGAATTGGTAAATCCATACTCACCATTATTGATAAAATCTCTTTCAACATCCGTTTTGTTGTAAGCCACTTGGTGTTGACTATGACTGTCTTGATAACTCAAAGCGCCGCGGAAAGTTTGCTGATCCGCTTCCGTTGTGCACTGATTAATTTGTGCAAAGGTGGTGTTGTCGTAACAGCCGTCGTATTGATTTTCTGCATCAACATTACGAAATACCAAAGAAGCTGCAATTTTATCAGTTAATTCCAGTTGGCCTTTAAAGTGAACAGTTTGGTTATCGTAACCATCTTTTTCACCGCTTTCATCGCTAACTTGCGCGTTAAAACCGTCACTTTTAACTTTCGATGCTGACAACGAAAATGAACCGCTGTTGTTGCCGCCAGCAACATTAGCGTTTAATACTTGTGTATCAAAAGACCCTGCTGCAAGTGTACCACTGGCTTCAAAACCTTTGGTTAGTTGCTTGCTGTACATACTTATAACGCCGCCGGCATCTGCGCCGTAGGAAAGACCTTGGGTGCCTCGCAATATTTCTATTCGTGACAACTGGTCAATTAGAACATCATCAAAAATCGGCGCGACTTGAGGAGATGAAGTGTCACTGAGTTCCACGCCATCAATATATAGTTTGGTTCTGAACCCCTCTTCACCACGAATTCTAACCACAGTACTTTTACCCAAACCGCCAGAATTAGACACGCCGACACTTGGCGTTTGACGTAAAATTTCAGTTACATTGAGAGCTGTTTGCATTTCAATATCGCTCTCATCTAATACTGAAACACTGGTGGCTAGTCGATTGGTTGGCAATTGAATACGGCTAGACACAACGGTCATCTTTTCAATGTCTTGTTGATTTTGCTGTTTTTGTGTTTGCGCATAGAGAGAGGGAGATGCCAGTGCCAAGCTAACGCTTAACGCTAAAAGAGTCGTTTTATTTTGCATGTTGTTTAGCCTTGTTAAGTACTCCGCCCGAGTACTATGTCATATGAATTACAGTTTGGAGTTTTGACTACAAACCTATGCTTCTCAGGCCGGTATCCGGGCTCACAAGTGTCCTAATAAAGACTCGATTAATAACCTTCCCATTTTTTCAAACAGTGGTAACTTATTAATCAAAAATACCCTTGAGTATCACTTGCTTACCGTTGCGGGGGCAGCGTCAGCATTAATCAGATTGGTATCTGATTGCACTGTCTTCCCGTTTAACCACCAGTGGTGGCACCTAAGAGGTGTGCATTATATCTATCTGTTCTTAAAAAAATAGGATTTTATAATTTTGTAATTAAAATAAGGTCAAGCTTGGCTCTTGGAGTGCGGAATATTGCTCTTTTAACGCTAATATTTGTTGTTCCCAATATTTGGCGTCGGCAAACCAAGGGAACGCTTGCGGGAAGGCAGGATCTTGCCAACGGCGGGATAACCAAGCCATATAATGGACCATGCGCATAGCTCGCAATGGTTCAATTAAACTGAGTTGGCTGCTGTCAAATTGTGAAAATTCTTCATAGGCTTCTACCAATGTGTCCATTTGGATTCGTTGTTGGTAGGTATCACCAGACAACATCATCCAAAGATCCTGAATTGCAGGTCCCATTCTACAATCATCTAAGTCGACAAAGGTTGGGCCATCTCGCCATAGAATATTGCCAGGATGACAGTCGCCGTGCAGACGAATGGATGAATTCGGTTTATACAAGCTTGCCGCTAATTCAGTAACTTGTCCTAAAATCGTAAAAAAAGCCGTATGCAAACTGCTGGGGATAAGTTCGGTTTTATGCAAGGTTGCGTTTGCATCAAGCAAATGCTCTTGAATACTAAAAGTAGGACGGAAACTAAACGGCTGGCCTTTAGATACTTGATGGATGCGACCGATAAACCGTCCCATCCATTCAAGCTGATCTAGATTATCGACTTCAAATTGTCTGCCACCAACCGATGGGAAGATGGCAAAGTAAAAACCCTGATAACTATGTAATGATTCATTATTGGTGCGTAAAGGTGCAACCACAGGAATTTCATGATCATGCAGTTCTTGTGCGAAGTCATGTTCCTCCTGAATTTGCTCGCGACTCCAGCGCTGTGGTCGGTAAAACTTAGCCACATATCGACGCTTATCATCGCAAATAAATTGATAAACCCTGTTTTCATAACTGTTCAGTGCCAACAAGCCCGAATCTACTAGGTATCCTCGGGATTCAATGGCATCCAGTATTGTATCAGGACCAAGTTGCGCAAAATCAAAGGTAGTCGCAATTGAGTCACTCATCGATATATGAACTTACTAGTTTCACTCATTTGAACAGGATCGTCACTGTCTGTTGAGGTCACCTTAAACTGAAATTCAGTCACGGTTTCATCTAACGCATAGGGATCGATTGCGATGCTAATCGGTAAGTTCAACACTTCCCCGCCAGCAACAGTCACCTGAGTTGGACCGATATATTTATTGCCTTCTAAGCCAACCACATCAATTTTATAGGTGTGCTCAGCTTGGGATTTATTCAGTACTTTTAAGGTATACACATTTTCAATTAGACCATCGTTTGTTTCTCTGAATAACGAATTTCGGTCTCTGATAATGTCTACTTCTAGTGGTACCCGTGCAATAATTTCATAGGCCAAAAGAGAGGTCATGATAAACAGTACTATGGCATAACCAATCAATTTGGGACGGAATATCTTAGTTTTACCGCCGGCCAATTCATGTTCTGACGTAAAGCTAATGAGTCCTTTGGGATAATTCATTTTTTCCATTACCCCATTACACGCGTCTACGCAGGCACCGCAGTTAATACATTCGTATTGCAAACCATTGCGGATATCTATACCTGTTGGGCACACTTGAACACACAAGTTGCAATCGATACAGTCACCAATGCCTTTTTGTTTAATCTCTTCGTGACTGGTTTTTCTGGAACGAGGTCCTCGTTTTTCGCCTCGAGTTGGATTATACGCAACGGTAAAGGTATCTTTATCAAACATTGCTGATTGAAATCTGGCGTAGGGGCATATGTGAGTACACATAATTTCACGCATCCAGCCAGCATTACCGTATGTGCAAACCGTAAAGAAAATGACTGAAAAGCCCGCCCAAAAACTAACGTCAAAGGTAAAGAAATCAATAAATAACTGGTTAATCGGCGTGAAATAACCGACAAAGGTCAATGCTGTTAACAAGGCCACCGACACCCAAGCGAAGTGTTTCAGCGCCTTTCGCCAGAATTTGTCGAAATCCATTTCACGCTGGTCTAATTTAATCCGCTTGTTTCTAGCACCTTCTATTTTTTCTTCAAACCAAATATAAATGAAAGTCCAAGTGGTTTGTGGACACATAAAGCCACACCAAACTCGTCCGGCAAAGGTGGTTACAAAGAATAATGCGAAGGCACCAATAATAAGGATCCAAGCCAATAAGGTTAAATCTTGCGGCCAAAGAGTCAGACCAAATATATTAAAGCGCTGAGCTCCAATATCAAATAGTACCGCTTGATGTGAGTTAAATTGAATCCACGGGATGAGCGCAAAAATGCCAAGAAATATTAAGCCAAAAAAACGTCGAAAGGTTTCTAGTGTGCCTTCAACAGCGCGGACATATATTCGACTTCGTGGGGTGTACGCGTTTTCGTGTTGACTGGCTTCTGGTTGGTGAACTTTTACAGCGGATATATCTTTGATTGGAATGCGTTCACTCATTCATCTTTCCTTTACGGGACTGCTAGAAACTCCGGCTAATTCGAAATTTCTATAGGTTAGTAATTAATCCCCCTATTATCGCACAGACTGCTCGCTAGTTGTTAATCTGGATCAATGAATTAACTGGTTTTTTTATCGATTCAACCCTATTTAGGTCGCACCCCGTTAAGAACAATAGACTGAATGTTATTTAAGGTCGACGCAAAAAATTCCGGGTCATCTAAATTTTGACCGGTTACAGCCTCCACTTGCACACGGAAATCAGCATAGTGTTGGGTTGTTGCCCAAATACTGAAAATTAAATGATAGGGATCGATTGGCGCCAGTTTACCTGCTTCAATCCAACCTGAAATAACTTGAACTTTGGCTTCAACAATTGCCCTCAGTGGTGATTCGAGTTGATTGAACAAAAGCGGAGCACCTTGCACTACTTCCATACAAAATAAACGAGATTCCTTGGGGTTGTCGCGAGATAAAGCTAATTTTACTTCGATATAATTCGAAATGGCTTCGATGGGATCTTGCTCTGAATTAAACCCCTGTAGTGGCATTAACCAAACGTCTAATAATTGCTGAATTACCTCTACATAAAGCTGTTCTTTACTAGCAAAATAGTAGAGTAAGTTTGTTTTCGATACTTTGGCTAAGTCTGCGATCTGTTCAACACTTGTGCCGTGCACACCATTACTCGAAAACAAGTCGAGGGCCGCTTGCATTATCACTTTTCGTTTATTGCGTTTTGCTTCAGTACGCTTACTTTGCGTTTTGGGGCTTGAGACACGTTTCGACTTTTTTTGTGTTTTTTTCACTAATGTTGAACTCATATGTCTACTTATATCCCATTTTAGTTTATTCCCTGTCCTTTATGTTTTAACCAAGATTGAGAAATTAAGCAATCCCAAGAGTTTGTAATTTTTAATAATTAGCCTAATTGGAGTTCTTATGTTTAGCTCTTTGTGCAGCTTCTAAACTGCAAGCTGGTGGAATGATAGATGCCAAATGACAGTTTTTTTGTTTATGCCTAACATAGGTGTAGAGTATAAAACTGACGAGTTTAGTCAGCGTTTATTTTAACCCCTCAATCACCATTTGAATGGATGTTAAATAGAAGCTTAATGTGAAGTGCCTTTAACCCAACCCATTTTTGGAATTTAAAAACATGACAACCCAATTAGATGACACCGCGTTAGCGCAATTATTTACTCATGCCCATACTCACACTGCTTGGCAAGACCAAAACATACCTGAAGAATTATTGTTGCAGTTATATGACCTAGTTAAGTTGGGCCCAACCTCGGCAAATTGTAGTCCTGCTCGTTTTGTATTTATTCGCTCTGATGAGGCAAGAGAAAAACTAAAACCTGCTTTATCTAAGGGCAATGTGGAACAAACCATGAGCGCACCCTGTACCGTAATTGTTGCTTACGATAGTGAGTTTTACGAACAGTTACCTATGTTGTTTCCTTATGCTGATGCTCGCAGTTGGTTTACATCCAGCCCTGATGCGGCCTATGAAACCGCTATGCGCAATAGTTCGCTACAAGGCGCTTATTTAATTAGTGCTGCCAGAGCGCTAGGGCTAGACACAGGGGCAATGTCAGGGTTTAATCCTGAACTACTGAATCAAATTTTCTTCGAAAACAGTACGTGGAAAGTGAATTTCTTGATTAACTTAGGATACGGCGATGGCACAAAAGTGCATAAGCGACTTCCGCGTTTGGGGTTTGAAGAAGCTTGTAAAATTTTATAGTCCTTTGGCTTTACTCTCCAGCTAAAGGCAAATGTACTTAGGAGTGGTCCAGTGGAACCAGATACACAACAGTTATCTTCACAATCTGAAGGGATATCTTGCATTAGCCCCGAGTGTTTTAGAGATAGTATGGCAAGTTTAGCCGGTGCTGTGAACGTAGTAACGACATCTACTGTCAGTGGAGATGTGGGGTTTACCGCAACTGCTGTATGCAGTGTAAGTGATAGCCCGGCGACATTATTAGTATGTTTAAATCGCAGTACATCAGTACATAGTGCATTTGTTGATAGTCCTTACTTAGCAATAAATACACTCTCCGAAGGCCATGAACAACTGTCTAATATATTCGGTGGTAAGGCAACAATGCCAGACCGTTTTGCAGTCGGGAAATGGGAGACACTGAAAACGGGCTCACCTGTGCTCGCTGATGCGGCAGTGAGCTTTGACTGTAAAGTGACTCATATTCAAAGTGTTGCCACACACGATGTCTTCTTCTGTGAAGTGGTAGCCGTTAAACGGGATGAAACGGCTGGGGCGCTGGTGTATTACCAACGCGGGTATCATCATTTACAAGATTAATAGCAACTGTCAGTTTTCCTTTTTTCTATCAGGGTTGTCAGCGCTGATTGCTAATTAACTGTTTGCATTGGTATTAGTTGCAAGACTTTTGTATAGACTTAGATAATACTCAGCGCTTCATTAAATAGACCTATTAGTCTAAGTTAGCCCTTGGTTTTGACTTAAGGCTTAATTTTGTCTTATTTAGATGTGAAAGTATGTTTAGGTATTTAATTGTTTTAGCAGAAATTGTGATTTTAGTGATGACGCTTCGTTCGTCGTTCGCGCAGTATTTGCTGGCTGATATCCAAAATGATTTATCCCAATTAATGACTGAAATATCGATGAAAATGGAAAAAACGCAACTAAATGATGTGCGTTATGCGCTAGCGCCCTATACGGAACAGATGCGCGATTTTCAACGTGATTACATACTTCAAATTACCGATAGTTCTGAAAACCTCGTTAATTTCCACGCTAAATATTGTCTACAACGGGAAATAAATCCCTACGTTAATGGTTCGAATTTAGAGCTGGTTTGTCACACCATTAGTAATTCAACTTTATTAGATGTGAGCGAATCATCTTAGTGTTTTAAGCGACACTTGATATTTAATCGCTCAACTATTTGATCTGCGGTGCTGATTTAAATAGAAGACAGAAACCAGCACCGCCTAAATCTGCATTTTCAACCCAGCATTCACCATCATGCCAATGCATTATCCGTTTAATAATTGCTAAGCCTAAACCGGCTCCTCCACGTTTCCTATCACGGCTATTATCAGGACGGAAAAATGGCTCAAAGATACGCTTTTGATAGATTTCAGGTACGCCTAATCCGTCATCTTCCATGCGCAATAATACGCCCCGTGGGTGTTTGCAAACCACTATTCTTATGATTGAGTTAGCGTATCTGTTGGCATTATTAAATAGGTTGTCTATTACTCGTTCAATAAAGTGTTCGTCTCCCAAAATGGTAAGATCTGAGCCAATAAATTGAATACTGACTTGCGGCTGGCTACTTTTTTGTAAATATTCGATGCGTTGTTTGCACAATGTTAAAAGTGGGATCTCGGATATATTCAACTCTGGCTCTTGCACTTCCATGCTGGTGTAACTCAACATTTCTTGCACTAACTTTTCCAATTCATCAATATCTTTATTCATTTCGCTCCAAGGGCCAGATTGATCATAATCGTGGGCCGCGATTGCGAATTTTAGGCGAGACAATGGTGTTCTGAATTCGTGAGCGACCGCACCTGTTAACTCTCTTTGTGTATTTAACAGTTCGCGCACTCGATTGCCTAAATCGTTTAATGCAATGGCGATTGGGTAAACAACCGAGGTTCGTTCAACATCTATCGGTGGAAATTCACCGCTGGGTCCAATCCGAGTCGCCGTTTGTTTCAATTGAAGCAGGTCTTTCCATAATGGCCATAACCACAGTGCAATTAACCCTGCCAGTAAAAAGAAAAATAAACCGCTGTATAAGACGTATTTACTGGTGCTTGTTTGATTGTGTAGCAAGCTAATTTCGATCAGTTTAGATGGTGGTGTTAGGAAGTAAATTTGAGTGCCATTTTGGCGGTCGAATAAGACCACGGGTAATTTCTGTTGCAATTTAGCAAGTTCTTCAGAATTCCAAGCCATATCAGCGGTGTTCAAGGTTGATACTGAGAATATTTGTTTGTCTAAATCATTGGCAGAGATGCCACCACGTTGATGCAAAGCCGTCAATGCGTCTACAATGGCTGCGTCTCCTTGATTAAAGGCGTCGTCATTAAAAAATACATGATTGAGCAAAGCGCTCAGTGCTACAAGGGATAGCGCAATAAATAGATATAAACTTAAAAATAAACGGGTCATATTATGGCTGGATGATTTTCCAAAATTGCATTATTCCCAAGCATCAGGCACAAAGAAAAACCCCTTCCCCCAAATTGTTTTTATTTTGTAGGGGTTTTGTGGATTATCCCTTAGCTTTTTACGTAAACGGGAAATCCGCACGTCAGCGGATCTGTCTAAACCGTCATACTCTCTGCCAATTAATTCGCTGTATAAGGTTTCTCGTTCAACAAGTTTGGACGGGTTGGTAGCTAATTTCCACAGCATATCGAATTCGTGACTGGTCAGTTGAATCGATTCATCGGATAAAAAT
This sequence comes from Aliiglaciecola sp. NS0011-25, assembly GCF_040370605.1. Classification (NCBI taxonomy): domain Bacteria; kingdom Pseudomonadati; phylum Pseudomonadota; class Gammaproteobacteria; order Alteromonadales; family Alteromonadaceae; genus Aliiglaciecola; species Aliiglaciecola sp. NS0011-25. Next base: position 236,738 of record NZ_BAABWR010000003.1, on the reverse strand, counting down.
ACTTGTCGAGAATTGCGGTTGATTTTTAACTGCCCAAAATGCAATTCGTCAGTTTGTTGCATCGCTTCATAGTTGTGTGTGTCACTGCGCCTTAATAATGCATTTATGCGGGCTAACAACACGCGAGGTTCTACTGGTTTAATAACGTAATCGTCTGCACCGAGTTCTAATCCCAACACTTGGTCGAAGTCGGAGCTCTTTGCGGTCACAAACAACAGTGGTCCGGTAAAGGTTTTACGTAATTTTTTGCACAACTCGAAACCATCTTCGCCAGGCAACATGATGTCGAGAATAATAATGTCAGGTTCGAATGTGGCCATGCTTTGAGCTAATTTGATGGAGTCGTATAAACAATGGACTTCAAAATCCTGCTGGTTCAAAAAATTAGCCATTAGTTGGCTTAAGCGTTTGTCATCCTCAATCAATAAAATGCGTTTGTTCAAAATAGACTCCAAGGTTGCCTAACCCGTCTAACCTGTTTTTTGCTAGCCCTGGCTTTAATATCCATTTCATGGGACAGAATGATATTGCCATTTTCGGACTTGAGAAATAATACCGTATCTTCGGTGAAACGAATCACAAGGGTGTTTTGTTGCGCCGTTCCTGACCAGCAACTCAACCGCGTTTGATCTTGATAATAGCAGTAGGTCCCTGGTTGTAAATTGTGAAAATTAAGGGTTAATGCCATTTCGCAAGCGTCACCTAAGTTTTCCACAATGCATACTTTTGGTTGAACACTCCAACTGGGTATCGCTCCCCACACTTTGGGTATGCAGACAATTATTGTCAACACCATCATCAGTAAATAGCCAGTTTTGAATTTGCAGCAGCACTGATTCATCAAAAACGCCGCCCCAAACCAACAAACAAATTGGTCACATTGTTTTCTTCTACAATAGGGCTATTAATCATTGAAGTATGTAGTTTGCGATAGGCAGCATTGGCTATCCAGTGCCAATTTTCATCGAGTTTTTTAGTATACAAAAGTGATATACCGGGTTGCAGCCCAGAAGATACTTGATAGTGATAGTTCGGATTCGCAGTGTCTTTTTTATCAATTCCATAATAATAGTTTGCTAAGTTAGCACTTTTCCAAACTATGCTAGGGCGCACCATAAACTGCCAGTTATCGCCAATCCAGTAATATTGATAAGAAAGATTGGCCTTTTGACCTTGATGCACGTTGCTCGCATCAGTTTCGATAGAAAAACTGATTTCGTGATTACCGTTATAAAAATGGAATCGAGTACCGAAATTAATTGCCCAACTTCGACCGCTGATTTCGTCAACTGAGAGTCTAGCGTCCTCGGAGGTTAGGTCACCATCTGTGTCTTTGTTTGGAGGCTCAATGGAGGGCGAGGAAGGAAATGCGGCGGGCACAGTTACATTGCCAGGATGCCAGAGTTCGAAAAAAGTTTTTTCTCGATCAAGGGTTAGATAGGTTTCAATGCCGGTCTTTTCGGTTTGTTGCCACTGATAACCGATTTCTCCGTTATCAAAGTAAAACTGTTCGCCATACCAAGCCACATCGAACAATATAACGTTAGGGAAGTTATCGCCATCAACTAATGGATTAGAACGAACGCCTATACCAAAGGCGACACCTATATCCCATTCTTCTTCTTGTATGCAATTTTTGGATGTTTCACAGCCTAATAACGGGCTCGCATAGCCAGTTGCAATGAAAAAGATAACGCATATTAGACAGTGTTTTAACACCTCATTCTCGACCTTCAGCTAGCACAATATTGTTGAGCAAATATTTGCTCAATATTGAAAGGTTAACAGACCTTTTGCAAACCTACATCGTAGGGTTACAAATATTCACAATTATTGTCAATTCTTAATAGAAAATAACAACTCCAGTTACTAGGATTAAATCAGTAATGGTATAGATATTAAAAGTTTGAAAGAAAGGTGTGTGCTATGTATGGAAATAAAGCTGCAATGTCTTCTTTGTTTGCCGCCTTACTATTAGGGGCATGCGGTGGAGGGAGTGGGACAGACACAAAAGTGACTGAAAACAAACCGCCTGAAGTCAATCAACCCAGTGGTTTTGTCGGTGCCTTAGTTCAAGACTCGGGGAAAACCGAGCGCTATATAAAAAATGGCATTTATGCCGCATCATTAAGTGAGTCTGATTACACCGCTGGGGGGGATGTGGCGAGCCCGAGTATCGGCAGTAGCCCTTATTCCACAACTAATACCGTAGAAAGTGGTGTCGATGAGGCCGATAGAATTAAATACGATGGTGAAACTTTCTATTTGGCAAACTATCCTATTTGGTCATCTGCAAATCAAAGTCCAGCCGATATTCGAGTTATCCAACGAAATCAGGACGACACGCTAACGAGTCTCCCAAACATTCCGTTAGCACAAGAGAGTGACGACATTATTGGCATATATCTACATCAAAAACGTTTAGTCGCGATAAGTTCTACTATGCCGGTTTATCCCATCGATTTCATCAGCATTGCTCCTTGGGAGCCCGTTGAACAGAAATTCAGCGTGCAATTTTTTAATGTTAGTGATCCGCACAACGCTCTGGCTGAAAACCTCCTGACATTTGATGGCTCGTTACTATCAACCCGTCGAATTGATAACCAATTATATGTGGCCAGTAGTTATGTCCCGTATATTGACGGCCTTCAACCGTATGCAGCTACAGATGAGGAGAAACTAGCGAATTATCAGAACGTTATTGGTGTTTCCAGTGACGATGTAATGCCCCGTGTTGATATCAATGGTCAATCAATGGCAATGAACCTTATGGCTGAGTGTTATGTTCCTGAAGCCGCTACAGAGGATGATGGTTTTGCTCAGATATTAACGGTGACTAGAATCAATATAGATGACCCAACTGATCAACAATCTATCTGCATGAGCGTACAAGCTTATATGCTCTATATGTCAGAGCAATCTATGTACTTAGCAAGCAGTATTGAAGGGCAACAAACAGCGTTTCATAAAATTAGTTTAGAGAATATGAGCTATCAGGCATCGGGCGCTGTTGATGGTGTGTTGAGCTGGCGAAGTGATCCCTTATTTAAGGTTGATGAAAGTGATGGCTACTTACGAGTAGTAACCACTGATAATTCGGTTTCTCCTGCAGTTCATCAACTGACGGTCTTAGCTCAAAGTGGCAATGAGTTGACGACTATTGCAAGTTTACCTAATGAAAATCAACCGCAAGCGATTGGCAAACCCGGAGAAGATATATACGCGGTGAGATTTATCGATGAGCAAGCATATATAGTTACCTTTGAACGAATCGATCCGCTTTATATTATTGATTTAAGTGATAATAGCGCACCTTTCATCGCTGGTAGCCTAGAAATTCCTGGTTTTTCAAGTTATTTGCATCCCCTCAAAAATGGTTTATTACTGGGAGTTGGCCAACAAGTCCAGCTTGATGACTTGCCCAGTAACGGTGATGCAACGCTAGTTGAAAACAGTGCGCAGGTGATGCTTTCTCCACCACCTGTGGAGCCAAATGGAATGAAAGTGAGCTTATTTGATATTCGTGATGCGGCTAACCTAATTGAGCTGACATCCATTATTGCTGCGGATGCATTTACGCCTGTGGAATTCAATTACAAAGCGCTGAGCGTATTGGAAGCGGATGGTTTCTATCGGTTCGCTTTCCCAGTGGAAAAACTTAAATCTTCAACTGATGTAAGCAGCAATGACAATGTGGTTGATGTGCCACAGAATAGTTTGATGTTGTTTGCGGTTGAAACGAAGGATGTATCACCAGAATTAGAATGGCTGGGGAATGTCAAAGCTGATAATGACAGTGCGGAATATATCTTTTCAGGTGAAGATCGCAGCGTTATTCAAGGGGAATATGTATATTACTTCCGAGGAAATCAAGTTTGGCAAGCACTGTGGGCAAATCCAAGTGCAGTTTCAGGACCTTTTTAAGGCCGTCCATTTAAAGCTCTAAGAATTAGGGCACTAGGCCTTTGGGGCCGTCTCTATTGTGACGGCTCTTTTTTATTCGGGAACATTTTAGATAGTTTACCTGTCTACAATATACACGATGAATTATGCTGGGCTTCTTAGTTACAATAGTGCTATTCAGTGGCTGTTCATAATAGTCAGCCTAAACTGTAATTAAGCTGGCTTTTAATTTAAACAAAGGGGATTAACAATGAAAAACCTGTCATTAGCATTGATTGCGACTGTCGCAACAACGGTCTCGTGTTTCAGTTATGCAAAAGCCGATGTGGAAATTACATGGGAAAACCCGAAAGAGTTCCGCGATGTTAAACCCACTCTGCAATCGCGCACTAAATTCAGAGAGCAGACTTTTAGCAAACTTGAGGAATTTATTACTGAATTAGCCGAAGATCTGCCGGACGGCCAAAAATTAACCATGACTGTTACTAATTTGGATTTGGCGGGAGAAGTATGGCCTTCATCTTTCGTAGGAATGGGCAATGCCGGAGGCGAAGTTAGAGTCGTAAAACAAATCGACATTCCGCGGATGACGTTTTCGTACTCATTAATAGATACTAAGGGTAAAGTTCTGCATTCTGCTGATGAGGTTAACCTTAAAGATATGAGTTTTATGGATCACTCGACGATTCGCTTTAAAAACGATTCTTTAAAGTATGAGAAAAAAATGATTGAAGATTGGTTTAACGATGAATTTCCGGATTTAATCGCCAAAAAATGAAAAAAAGACCGCCAATTGGCGGTTTTTTTCTGACCATTTGTTCAGGTTTATTATTTGAATAACCCTTTAAAATCAATATGAAACAATGATTTCATTATTTTTGCGGTGAAATATATTTACCCTTCAAGCGTCTCCATGCCTTTTTAATTCGTTGAATTACTAACCTGTTTCTGACAATATCGATGCCGGAAAAAGGTACAGTTTGTCATTTGAATGTCACACAATGGCAATACCATCCGACCACTAATAAAAAGGGCTACGCCCCAAAAAATAACTAATTATAAGCCATTAAATGGCATTTGAAGTACTCAGGTTAGGAGAGGCTATGAAAATTAAGTATCCAGCGTTGCTGGCGCTTGTGTGTGCATCCTTCGCGCATGCAGAAAGCGTATTCATCAACGAACTTCATTACGATAATGTCAGTACTGATTCCGGCGAAGCAATAGAAATTGCAGGTCCGGCAGACACTGACTTAAGCGGATGGAGTTTAGTATTTTATAACGGAAGTAATGGTTCAGTTTACCAAACCACTTCTCTAAATGGCAGCATACCCAATCAGCAAGACGGTTTTGGTACAGTAGCTGTTTCTTATCCTTCAAACGGTATTCAAAACGGCCCTGACGCAATTGCATTAGTAAATAGTAGTAATACTGTTGTTCAATTTATTAGCTACGAAGGCACATTTGATGCCGTAGGTGGTGCAGCGGATGGAATGACCCCTACCGATATTGGCGTTTCCGAAAGCGGCAGTACGGCTGTTGGTGATTCGTTACAGTTGTCTGGTTCAGGCACCGTTTACGGTGACTTTGCGTGGCAAAGTGCAGCGGCAAATACCTTTGGTGCAGTTAACACTGGGCAAACGTTTGGCAGTGGCGATGATGGCGGCGGCGATGACGGTGGCGGTGATGATACAGGTAGCCTAGAGGGCGTTTGTTTTAACTGCCCAGATTTAGATAAAGTTGCCGATGCCGCAGAGTTTAATGACGCCAGTTATTATGCAACTGTTATTACTGAAGTGGAGAATGGTTCTACTTCTACAATGATTAAATCGGCATTGACTGATGTTATCTCTACTGATCATCGTGTGCTTACTTATGATCAAGTCTGGACCGCTTTAACGGAGTCAGATGAAGATCCAGAAAACGCTGATAATGTGCTATTAATTTATAAAGGCATTTCACTGCCTAAGTTATCTAACGGTAGCGCTGAGCAAAGTTCTGACCCAGACAATTGGAATCGTGAACATGTATGGCCCAACAGCCATGGTTTCCCAGAACGTGATTTTGAAGCGTACACAGATATCCATCATTTACGTCCTTCAGATATTTCAGTTAACAGCTCTCGCGGTAATCTCGACTTCGACAACAGCGATTCCCCATTAGCTGAAGCCCCAAGTAATTCGATTGATAGCGATTCCTTTGAACCTCGCGATGCCGTCAAAGGTGATGTTGCTCGTATGATGTTTTACATGGACACTCGCTACGAAGGCTTAAGTGACATAACACCTGACTTAGTGTTAAGTAACGGTTTGACTAGCGTTGGTGAAGCGCAGCTTGGCAGACTTTGTCGTTTAATTGAATGGCATAATGCTGATCCAGTTGATTCTGTTGAACAACAACGTAACGAAACGATTTACGAATACCAAGGTAACCGTAATCCGTTTATTGATCATCCTGAATGGGTAGCAACATTATACGTTGCAGAAGTTTGTGGTGATGATGATGGTGGTGACGACGGCGGTGATGACGGTGAAGAGCCTGTCGATACCGGTTCAGTGGAAGCTAATGCATTAGTGATTACTGAAATTATGCAAAACCCTAACACTATCAGTGACAATGATGGCGAATGGTTTGAAGTACTTAATACCAGTACCCAAGTGATTAACCTAAATGGTTGGACTATCCGCGACAACGATACAGACTCTTTTGTGGTTGATGAAGATGTCTTTATTGGTGTTGGTGAATATGCCGTATTAGGTAAAAATGCAGATACTAGTGCGAATGGCGGAATTACTTTGGCTTATGCCTATGGTGGTTCTATGGCATTGGCAAACGGTGATGACGAGATAGTTCTGGTTGATCCTGAAGGCAATATCATCGACGAAATCACTTATGATAATGGTGATACATTCCCTGATCCAAATGGCGCGTCTATGTATCTGGTTGACCTTTATGGGGACAACAATGTTGGTGCAAAATGGGCCGCAGATACAACTAATTTCTACGATACCAACAACTCTGGTACACCAGGCAGCGGTGACGCAAGCTTTAGTTTGGTTATCACTGAAATCATGCAAAACCCAAGTGCGGTAAGTGATGCAAATGGCGAATATGTTGAAATACTCAATACTGGCGTTATTGCAGCTAACTTAAATGGGTGGGTGTTACGTGATAACGATAGTGATTCTCACACTATTGTTGGTGATGTATATGTTCCTGCTGGTACTTATGCGGTTTTAGCTATCAATAGTGATTCTGCGACCAATGGTGGCATGGATGTTCTGTATCAATATAGTGGCTTTACCGCAGCAAATGGTGGTGATGAAGTCGTATTAGTGCGCCCTAATGGTGATATCGAAGATATCGTTGAATACGATGGCGGACCAGCATTCCCAGATCCAAATGGGGCTTCAATGACGCTAATTTCAGCGAGTCTAGATAATAACGTGGGTGACAACTGGGTTGCCGAATCAACAGAGACGTTTGGCGATGGCGACTATGGAACGCCAGGTTCTGGTCCTGATGGTAAAACCTATGGCGGTGGCGGAGATGACCCTGTCGACGAAATACCTGAAATTGGTGTTTGTACTGATCCGGCGACGTTAATCAGCGCGATTCAAGGTAGTGATTTTGCTTCCCCGCTAGAAGGACAAGAGCATATAGTTGAAGCTGTAGTCACTTCAGTAACGGCTGACTTTGGTGGTTTCTATGTACAAGAGGAAGATTTTGACGCAGACGCTGACTCAGCTGCATCTGAAGGTATTTATGTTAGTTACTACGATACTGATGCATTACCTGAGATGGGAAATGTGGTTCGTCTAATCGGCACCGTGGCTGAAAACTTTGGTCGTACACAACTAAATGTATCTTCGGCTTATTTGGCATGTGGTACAGGTAGTGTTACGCCAACTGTCTTTACTATGCCGTTTAGTAGTTCTCTTGATGCTGAATCATTAGAAAATATGTTAGTGGTTAACGAATCTCCGCTGACGGTAACAGATACCTACACATTGGCCCGTTTTGGTGAGGTTGGTTTGTCGTTTGGCAGACTATATAACCCTACTAATGTTCATACACCACTTTCACCAGAAGCTATTGCGTTAGCTGCAGAAAATGCGCTTAACTACATTATTATGGATGATGGTTTGGATGTGCAAAACCCAGAAACGGTTATTTATCCTGAAGGTAACCTTTCGGCGCTAAATACATTGCGAACTGGTGATACGGTAGTCAATATTAAAGGTGCTTTGGATTACAGTTTCAGTAACTTCCGAATTCATCCGGTTGAAACACCTACAATTGTCAATTCAAATGAGCGTGAATCTGAGCCCACGATTACTCGCGGAAACGTGACTGTGGCTAGCTTAAACGTATTGAACTTGTTCAACGGTGACGGTCAAGGCGACGGCTTCCCTACGGAGCGCGGTGCTGATTCGTTGTTCGAATATGAGCGTCAAATTGCCAAAACAGTTGCAGCTATATCTACCATGGATGCGGATATCGTTGGTTTGATGGAAATTGAGAATGACGGTTTTGACGAGTTTAGTATGATTGCTGAATTAACCAACCGTTTGAATGCTGAAATGGGTGAAGGGACTTATGACTTTGTAAGCTACTCTGGCCCAATTGGTACCGATGCTATTGCTGTTGCATTGTTGTACAAACCTGCCAACCTTAGTTTAGATGGTGACGTGAAAATCAACTTCGATAGTATTTTCAATCGTCCTCCTGTTGCGCAATCATTCACTGCTGCAAACGGTGCGGATATCACTATTGTGGTAAATCACTTTAAGTCTAAAGGATGTGGCAGCGCAACTGGTGATGATGCAGACCAAGGTGACGGCCAAGGTTGTTACAATGCTAGACGTACACAACAATCTTTAGCCTTGACCAGCTGGTTAGCCACTGAAGAGTCGTTATCTACCAAAGAAAACGTGTTAATCATTGGCGACTTGAATGCTTACGCAAAAGAAGATCCTATTGCAGCTCTTGAAAGCCAAGGTTTTGTAAACTTGGTTGAAACATTCCAAGGTGCTGAAGCCTATTCATATACTTTCAGTGGTGAATTTGGTTATTTAGATCACGCTTTAGCAAGTGAAAGTTTGTTAGCCCAAGCAGTCGATACCATTGAATGGCATATCAACGCTGATGAACCTTTTGCTCTTGATTATAATGTTGAATACAAATCAGATGCTCAAATCAACGATTTCTACTCGGATGATGCATTTAGAGTTTCAGATCACGATCCAGTGATGATCAGCTTTGAGCTTGAGTCTCCAGCGGTACAAGGTGACTTGGATGGTGACATGGACGTAGACTATTATGACATGCGTGCGCTAATGATATTAATTCAAAGCGGCGAAGCGACATTAGCTGAGCATGATTATAATAATGACGGTTTGCTTGACAGTCGTGATGTATCTGCCATTCGCAGCTTATGTACACGTAGAGCTTGTTCAACTCGTTAATTAAAACCTACATAAATAAAAACCGGTAAAACGTCAGTTTTACCGGTTTTTTTATGGGTTGCTTAAATTAGCAGATGAACACAGCTATTTTGTTTATTGATAATCAAATAAATTATCAGCAACGTCGATTAAGTCTTTCGCATCTTCAAGTAAATTCACTTTAAACACTTCTTTGCGGGGTAAAATACGTTTCATGTAAAAATCACAAGTCGCTTTTTTCCCTTGTTGAATAGACTGGTTTTGACTGTGTTTAGCTCGGTCGGCCATACTTAACCAAAGAACGCCTAACAAACAATAAGCACTGTAGTTCATATAGTCGTATGCTGCACCAGCCAGATCTACAACCGATTGCTGTTTAACCTGCAATGACAGTTGATGCCATTCTTGCAAAATAGATTTTGCTTTTGCTTGATTACTAGGATCGGCAATGCCATCCACCATTTTTTCAAAAACGCTATAAGTGGCAGCTAACATGTCGCCGTTATCCCGCGACAATTTGCGACCGACTAAATCGGCAGCTTGAATACCGTTAGTTCCTTCATATAGCTGGGTAATACGACTATCCCGTACATATTGCTCCATCCCCCATTCGCGGATAAAGCCGTGACCGCCGTATACTTGAACCCCTAAGTTACTGACTTCTTGGCCCACATCAGTCATAAAGCCTTTTGCTATTGGGGTTAAAAAAGCCACTACATTGTCGGCGTCCCGTTTACTTTGTTCATCCCTTGCATTTTTCTCTACATCCATTTGACTGGCGTACAAGAAGGATAAAGCACGACAACCTTCGGTAAGCGCTTTTTGGGTTAGCAACATTTTGCGTACATCAGGGTGGGCCAAGATTGGATCGGCTTTGCCTTCTGGATTCTGCACTCCTTGAGGGGCTCTAGATTGCAAACGGTCACGGGCATAGGCAAGGGCACCTTGATAAGAGCCTTCGGCAATACCTAAACCTTGTAATCCAACTTGAAAACGAGCGTCATTCATCATGGTAAACATGCATGCTAGACCTTTATGAGGCGCACCTATAATAAAGCCTGTAGCTTGGTCAAAATTCATTACACAGGTTGGGCAGCCTTTAATCCCCATTTTCTTTTCTAAACTACCCACAGAAAGTGAGTTTGCTTCGCCCAGTTCGCCGTTGTTAGAGACCATGATTTTAGGGACTGCAAATAAACTGATACCTTTTACACCCGCTGGGGCATCGGGCAATCTAGCTAGTACAAGGTGAATAATATTGTCGGTCCACTCTTGATCTCCACCGGAGATAAAGATTTTATTCCCGGTAATTTTATAACTACCGTCTTGTTGAGGTTCGGCTTTAGTCGATAATAGGCTTAAATCAGTACCGGCTTGAGGCTCAGTTAAACACATAGTGCCTGTCCACTCGCCAGAAATAAGTTTTCTAAGATAAGTATCTTTTAATGCTTGGTCACCGTGTTTGTTAATCGCTAAAACGGCACTTTCGGTTAACATGCTGATCAAACGCCAGCTTATATTCGCTGAACAAAGCATTTCCTGTACCGGCACTGCCATGGTATGGGGAAGATCTTGACCGTCGTACTCAGGGTTCCCGAGCATGGCATTCCAGCCATTCGCAATATATTCATGATATGCAGCTGCGAATCCATCAGGTGTGGTAACTTTGCCCTCTTCAAGCTTACAGCTTTGTTCATCACCTTCGCGGTTAAGAGGGGCGATAGCCTGCTCAGCAAATTTAGCGCCCTGGCTAAGTATTTCATTCACTAAGTCTTTGTCGAAATCTTGAAGACCTAAAGACGAATAATGATCTTCTAATTTCAACCAGTCGTGCAAAAGAAATTGCATGTCTGTTATGGGAGCTGTGTATTGCGGCATATATTTTCACCCTTTTGGTTAATTTAACTGTTCAGACCAGTTGTTGGGTGAAGTATACAGGTTCGGCGACCAAAATTTAAATTACGGATAGTAATAGATTATTATTTAATCTGTACAGTTTGCGGTTGTACTGCAGAATCTTCTACTTTATTAAACATATCGCGGACCGCAGTCAACTGCTTTGGGAAACGCCACTGATTGAACTCGGTTGCATAGGGATCCACTAATTGGATTGAAACCACCTCTAAACTGGCCCATTCTGGTACTGGAAATTCGACAAAACTATCATCAAAATCTGCATCCAAATTACATTCGTAAAAACGCATTCCATTGGCACTTGTACCTAGCCACTGACGAACTTCAACATTAAAGCCGGTTTCTTCCCACGTTTCACGATGTGCAGTGCATTTGGCTGACTCAAGGTTATCAGATGTTCCACCGGGTAAATCGAGTTTGCCACTAAGTCGATGAGTTACGGTTATTAACTTGTCACCTAACCTTATTAGACAGGCTGCATTTGCGGTTTGTTGCGGGTATTCGGATTCATCTACTCGACAAACCGGATCGCTTGGGGGCGTTTCGCTGCAAGATGTAAGACAGAATGACGATATTGCTAGGTAGATGACAAATTTATTTTTCGTAATAGAGGGTACAATATTGGCTAACCTGAACTCAGGATAAGGAGCGTATTTTGATAACGCTGTTTTTGAGCCTAGCGTCGTTGTGTTTTTTAGTAATAGCCAGTTATTACTGTCAAAAAAACGCCGTGCTATCCGCAAAAATTTCATAATCGCTCGTTATTCACTCATTTGAAGTCGAGCGACTGTGGATAACGGATTGAATTGTTTATTTAATTTGTGTTGCATAAACACTTTTTATCCCGAGTTTAAGTTGAATAATTTCTCTACCAGCAGTTTACTACTTTATTACGCCAAATAATAACTGCTTAGATTAAACACACTATATTATTCAGGAACTATTCATGACAATAAAAACAATGCTATCACCAGTATTGATAGCCACGCTTGCCCTTATTGGCTTGCTTGTTTTCTTAAACTACCCGGGTTTTAGTGAGCAAGAAAAGACTGCTGGTAAAGGAAGAACGGCAACACCCGTGGCCTATTTTGAAGTTTTAAGAACAGATTTTCCTGTCATTGTTGAAGCATTGGGTACGGCCAGAGCAAATGAAGCAGTTTCGCTTACTCCGTTGGAGTCAGATGTTATCCAAGAACTGTACTTTGATGATGGCGATGTTGTTAAAAAAGGTCAGCTGTTAATGCGCATGAATGATAGAGAAGAGCAGGCGAGATTGAATGAGCTGAATATTAATTTACAGGAAGCTCAAAGACAGTTGAAACGAATAGTGAACCTAGCCAAAAGTAGTGTGGCTTCGCAACAATTATTAGATGAACAGCAAGCCAAAGTAAATACGCTTATTGCGCAGATCGAAGTGGCTAATGCTCAGTTGTCTGAACTGACTTTAAAAGCACCCTTTGCCGGTAAGTTAGGTATTCGTATGGTGAGTGTCGGAGCCTACGTTACACCCAGTGACGTTATTACTACCTTGGATGATCTACGTAAAGTGAAAGTAGACTTTAATATCTCTGAAAGCCATTTACCGTCATTGTCTGAAGGACAGCAAGTAAAGGCACTTTCAGTTGCTTATCCAAATGAAGTCTTTATTGGTGAAATTAGGAGCGTGAATTCACGAGTTGATGCTAATACGCGCTCAATTCAAGTTAGAGCACTAATTGACAATCCAGACTTAAAGTTACGTCCCGGCATGTTGTTACAAATAAATTTACAAAAACAAGTTTTGAAATCTATCGTGGTGCCTGAAAAAGCGATTATTCCCAACGAAGATAAACAGTTTGTATTTGTCATCGAAGGCGATAAAGCCATCTTAAAAGAAGTAAAAGTTGGCATGAGACGTCCTGGTCTTGTGCAGATTCTATCGGGTCTAGAGGAAGGTCAGAAAGTTGTCACTGAAGGTGCATTAAGATTGGTTAATGGATCCTCTGTTTCGCTACTAGAACAAGCGGCTTTGTAGGGGAATTACCATGCTTTTATCTGATATTTCTGTTAAACGTCCGGTCTTTGCGTCAGTTGTCAATTTGTTATTGATTATTTTTGGCGTTGTTGCAATTAGCCTATTATCGTTACGCGAGTTTCCGGATATTGATCCACCCATCGTTTCGATAAATACAAATTATCCTGGCGCATCCGCATCCATTGTCGAAACTCGAATTACGCAGTTGCTGGAAGACCGTATTTCAGGAATTGAAGGCATCAAGAATATTACTTCAACCAGTCGTAATGGTCGTTCAGACATTAGCATTGAGTTTGATCTTTCTAGAGATATTGATGCAGCTTCCAATGATGTGCGTGAGCGAGTTAGCCGGGCGCTAAATAATCTACCTGATCAAGCTGATCCGCCGGAAGTGTCAAAGTCAGATTCTGATGAAGATGTTGTGGTTTGGTATAACTTACGTAGTGATAACATGTCAGTCATGGAGTTAACTGATTACGCTGATCGATTCTTAGTGGATCGTTTGTCGGTGGTCAATGGGATTGCTCGGGTGCAATTAGGTGGTGGTCGCACCTATGCGATGAAAGTTTGGTTAGATCGAAACGCTATGGCGGCCCGAGAGATTACAGTTGCCGACGTAGAAAGAGTAATACGCTCTGAAAATGTGGAGTTGCCTGCTGGTGAAATAGAGTCAAACGATAGAGACTTTGAAGTTCGTGTTGCCAGAAGCTTCCTAACCCCAGATGACTTTGCTGATTTAACCATAAAAGTGGGTGCTGGTGGCTATTTAGTCAAATTAAAAGAGATAGCGATTGTTGAACTAGCCGCTGAAGATGATGAATCCGAGTTTCGTGGTGATGGTGTCAACATGATTGGTATGGGGATTATCAAACAATCCAAAGCCAATACATTGGAAGTTGCCCGTGAAGCACGAAAAGCAATTGATGAAATTTCGGAAAGCCTACCTGACAATATTTTTATTGTGCCAAGTTATGATTCTTCGGTGTTTATCGATGAGTCAATTAACGAGGTTTACAATACCTTAGGGGTAGCAATGGCCTTAGTGGTATTTGTTATTTATATCTTTTTAGGCAGTATTCGAGCAACGTTAATTCCGGCGGTCACAGTACCTGTCTCCCTAGTCGCTGCTTTTATCGTGATGTTTGCGTTGGGCTTTTCGATTAACTTACTGACGCTTTTGGCTATGGTCTTGGCCATCGGGTTGGTGGTAGATGACGCCATCGTGGTGATTGAAAATATTTATCGTCGCTTAGAAATGGGTGAACCGCCTTTGCTTGCTGCTTTTCGAGGAGCAAAAGAGGTTGGATTTGCGGTCATAGCAACCACATTGGTTTTGATTTCTGTGTTTGTACCACTTGTTTTCTTAGAAGGAAATATAGGTCGTTTATTTACTGAGTTTGCTTTAGCAATCGCTGCTGCTGTGGCTTTTTCTAGCTTTACTGCCTTAACGCTATCTCCCATGTTGTCTTCTAAATTGTTGAAACAAAGGTCTCGCAATTCAGGTTTCGGGAAATGGATGGACGATTCTTTTAAGAAAGTAGAAGGGGCCTATTATAATAGTTTAAACCGAACCCTACATCAGCCAATTTTGATTCTAATAATGTTGATCGCTAGCGTAGTCGCTTTAGTGCAAATGAGCCAAAAAATCCCTAGCGAATTTGTACCTAAAGAAGACCGAGGAAACTTCTTCCTTTCACTTCAAGGAGCCGAAGGTGCTAGCTTTGAAAGCAATTCAGTCAACTTAAAGAAGGTTGAAGATTTACTGTTGCCATATCTTGGTGAAGGTGAAATAGAACGAATTATTGTACGTACACCAGGTGGCGGTGGCTCTGCAGGCCGTGCTGTAATAGGTATGGTTCCGTTCGATGAAAGAGAGCGTTCTACTTTTGAGTTAATGGATGAATTGAGTGTTAAATTATCGCAAATTCCCGATGTTCGTGCTTTCGCAATAATGCGTCCTGGCATTGGTGGGCGAGGCTTAGGTCGTCCCGTACAGTTTGTATTGCAAGGCGATACATATGAAGATCTAGTTAAGTGGCGAAATACACTATTAGAAAAAGCGTCTGAGAATCCAAAATTGCTACGCTTAGATTCTGATTACAAAGAAACTCTGCCGCAAATATTGATTAACATTGATAGGCAACGAGCCGCGGATCTTGGCGTTTCAATATCAGATATCGGTAGTACTTTAGAGACCATGCTTGGACAAAGACGTGTGTCCACCTATTTGGATCGAGGGCAGGAGTACGACGTGATCCTTGAAGGACAAGAGGAAGATTACCGGAGTCCACAGAGCATAGAAAACTTGTACGTAAGATCTGCTACTACCAATCAACTTATTCCAATGGATAACTTACTGACTTTCGAAGAACGGGCCACTTCAGCTCGACTAAATCGCTACAATCGTATGCGCAGTGTGACCATTAGTGCAAATTTAGCCAGTGATTACACTGTAGGAGAAGCGTTAGCCTACTTGGAAAACATTGTTGAAACTGAGTTACTCACAGGCGTTTCAATAGACTATAAAGGTGAGTCTCAACTTTATAAAGAAACTGGTAGTTCGATTATTTTTGTGTTTCTTTTGGCACTGGCAATTACTTATTTAGTCTTGGCGGCTCAATTTGAAAGCTGGGTTCATCCGTTGGTTATTATGTTAACGGTTCCATTGGCCTTGTTAGGTGCGTTCATTGGGCTCTATGTTTCAGGTGCCAGTTTAAATATCTACAGCCAAATAGGGCTCGTGATGTTGATTGGGCTGGCGGCCAAAAATGGTATTTTGATAGTGGAATTTGCCAATCAATTACGTGATGCTGGAATCGAGTTTGAAGCGGCCTTAAAAAGAGCTGCAACTCAACGTCTACGACCGATAGTGATGACCGGTTTTACCACTGTTTTCAGCTCACTTCCTTTAGTGGTTGCGACAGGCCCAGGTTCTGAAAGTAGGGCTGTGATAGGTATCGTCATCTTTTACGGTGTTTTGTTATCAGCTTTGATGACGCTTTACGTTGTACCAATTGCTTATTATTGGTTAGCTAGACACACCGGCTCTCCAGAGCAAATTGCTCACGAACTTGAAGAACTAGATGAAAAAATACCTTATACAAAAGGTGACGCAATTTAGTTTGAAATTAGTCTACTAATTCATTTGAGGTTAGACTGTAAAACATTGTTGATAGTGTTTAAGAGCTCAAATGATTATACGGATATGTTTATTAACGCTTTACGGGTTTTATTCTGCGGTTTTGGCCGCCGAACAAAACCTGTTAGATAGTGCCGAACAAGCCATTTTTTATGTTGCTGGCGATGATGTTCAGAAACAACCGTATGAGGCGCTAGATTTACAGGTATTAGAAGACGCTGCCGACATACTCAGCGGAACAATAGAGAATTATGATTTGCCGCTGGAACGAAACCTTTTTGTTCAACAGTTTTTCATTAAAGCTCTCACAATATTAAACTTCGCAAGAATTGATGCGAACTAAAGGTACTTGGTAAAGATGGTGGTTTTGTTTGTTCACGGCATGGGGCGCACGCCAATATCGGCAACCCCTATGTTGTGGCGATTGCGTAGACACGGTCACTCAGTTGACGTGGTAGGCTATTTTACTGGCACAGAAACTTTCGTTGAGATCGTAAAGAGGGTCAGTTTAAAAATTCAAGAAGTGGCGGAAAAAGGAGAATATGTCTTAATTGGGCATTCTCTAGGTGGTGTAATGTTAAGAGCTGCATTACAAAACATGCCGCAATCAGTCAAATTGCCAAAGCATTTATTTCTGTTAGGCTCGCCGGTGACTCCAGCACGATTAGCTCAAAAGAGTCAGCATGAACTGGGATTTCAATTAGTCTCTGGGGATTGTGGCCAACTATTGGCTAGCCCAACGAGGTTGTCAAAAATTAATATGCCTGAAGTGCCTACAACGGCGATTGTTGGTACCCGCAGTTTTCCACTGACCAAAAAGTACTTTCTTGACGAAGAAAATGACGGCGTAGTATCGGTAAATGAATGTGCCCACCAAGATATCCACGAGGTCATTAAAGTTGCTGTAGTGCATACCTTTTTGCCCAGCAGTCGAAAAGTCAGCAGGGTTATTTTGGATAAAATAAATTCGATTCAATCTAATCTATTAGCCTAGTAGCATGGTCTTCAGGCCATGGCATTGGTTGGCTTTTCACGGGGCTAAAGCACCCGCCCACAGGCCGTGGCATTGCGAATCCAAAAGGAGATGTAGCATGGTCTTCAGGCCATGGCATTGATTGGGTTTTCACGGGGCTAAAGCACCCGCCTAGCATGGCATTGCGAATCCAAAAGGAGATGTAGCATGGTCTTCAGGCCATGGAGTTTATTGGATTTTCACGGGGCTAAAGCACCCGCCTACAGGCCATGGCATTGCGAATCCAAAAGGAGATGTAGCATGGTCTTCAGGCCATGGCATTGGTTGGGTTTTCACGGGGCTAAAGCACCCGCCTACAGACCATGGCATTGCGAATCCAAAAAGGAGATGTAGCATGGTCTTCAGGCCATGAAGTTTATTGGATTTTCACGGGGCTAAAGCACCTGCCTACAGGGCATGGCATTGTGAATCCAAAAAGAATATGTAGCATGGTCTTCAGGCCATGGCATTGATTGGCTTATCACGAGGCTAAAGCACCCGCCTATAGGCTTTGGCATTGTGAATCCAAAAAGAATATGTAGCATGGTCTTCAGGCCATGGCATTGGTTGGGGTTTCACGGGGCTAAAGCACCCGCCTACAGGCCCTGGCATTGCGAATCCAAACGGAGATGTAGGATGGTCTTCAGGCCATGGAGTTTATTGGATTTTCACGGGGCTAAAGCATCCGCCTACAGGGCATGGTATTGGTTGGCTTTTTGCGGGGCTAAATCATCCTGCTACACCAAGAGTGAACACAAACAAAAAAGCCGCTATAAAGCGGCTTTTTAAAGGATTGTATCTATGAACCAATTACTCGTCCAAGAAGCTGCGTAATTGTTCAGAGCGGCTTGGGTGACGTAATTTACGTAACGCCTTAGCTTCGATCTGACGAATACGTTCACGGGTAACGTCAAACTGCTTACCAACTTCTTCCAAAGTGTGGTCAGTGTTCATATCGATACCAAAACGCATACGTAATACTTTTGCTTCTCTAGCGGTTAGCCCTGCAAGTACTTCTTGAGTCGCGTCTTTAAGACTGCCACCAGTGGCAGAGTCGAGAGGCTGTACAATTGTACTATCTTCAATAAAGTCACCTAAGTGCGAATCTTCATCATCACCGATAGGCGTTTCCATGGAGATTGGCTCTTTAGCAATTTTAAGTACCTTACGAATTTTGTCTTCAGGCATGATCATGCGTTCTGACAACTCTTCAGGTGTTGGCTCTCTACCCATTTCTTGCAGCATTTGACGAGAGATACGATTCAATTTATTGATCGTTTCAATCATATGTACCGGAATACGAATAGTTCTAGCTTGGTCAGCAATTGAACGTGTAATTGCTTGTCGAATCCACCATGTCGCATAAGTTGAGAACTTATAACCACGACGGTATTCAAACTTATCAACCGCTTTCATCAAACCAATGTTACCTTCTTGGATAAGATCCAAGAATTGTAGTCCACGGTTTGTGTACTTTTTAGCAATGGAAATAACCAAACGTAAGTTAGCTTCAACCATTTCTTTCTTAGCTCTGCGAGCTTTCGCTTCGCCAATCGACATACGGCGGTTGATGTCTTTGATATCAGCAATGATAAGCCCAGTTTCTTCTTCAACTTGGTTCATCTTGCTGATAGCGCGTTCTAATTCTTCTTTAACTTCAAGTAGTGCAGGAACGTAACTAGCACCACTTTCAAGCACTGTTACCAACCAATCAGTGGTGGTTTCATTGCCTGCAAATGCCTTAATAAAGTCTTTCTTAGGCATTTTTGCGTTTACAACGCAGTGTTTCATTACAATTCGTTCTTGCACGCGCACTCTATTCATCATGCCGCGCATGTTTTTAACCATGCGATCGAATTGTTTTGGTATTAATCTGAACTCTTTAAAAACTTCACTTAGTTCATTAATTTGTTTTCTAGAGTCTTTGTGTGAACGCCCCTTAAGAGCGATTACATCGCGGGCTTTAATGTACTGCTTACGCAACTCATCAAATTTTTCTCTAGCCAGTTCAGGATCAGGACCAGTATCTTCTTCTTCCTCGTCCTCATCATCTTCGTCATCATCTTCGTCATCCAGCTCTTCTTCAGATAACTCAGAACCAACGTGGGTTGCGGTAGGAGCAACATCGGTTTCATTAGGATCGACAAAACCAATAATAATGTCACTAAGACGAATTTCTTCAGCTTCGAATTGATCCCATTGATCAAGCAAATAAGTAATTGCCTCTGGGTATTCTGCAACTGAGCATTGAACTTGGTTAATGCCATCTTCAATTCGCTTGGCAATTTCAATTTCGCCTTCACGGGTCAGAAGTTCAACCGTACCCATCTCACGCATGTACATACGGACAGGGTCAGTTGTGCGACCAATTTCACTCTCAACCGTAGCTAGCGCTTGAGCCGCTGCTTCAGCCACTTCTTCATCGGCTGTCGTTTCTTGCATTAACAATTCGTCAGAATCGGGAGCTGATTCGAATACCTGAATACCCATATCATTGATCATTCGAATAATATCTTCGATTTGATCAGAGTCGACAATGTCCTGGGGAAGGTGATCGTTTACTTCAGCAAAAGTTAAATAACCTTGCTCTTTTCCTTTTACAATAAGGAGTTTTATCTGAGACTGCTTGCTTTGCGCCATATAACCTACGTTTCTCAAAATCAGTTGAAAGTGTACCTGGAACTGCCCAATCTAAATTGTCAAATCCAGATAAAATCTGCGTGCACCGAGGCGTTTGCGAATTAGCCAGTATAGCAGAAAACCCGTTAGTCAGGCCAGTTAATTAAGCCATTTTCCGGTATTTTATCGTTAAACCTCACAGTTTCTCTTATGTATGGGTGAATAGTTTTTATTCAAGTGCCATTTGAATAAAACATGCGCTTAAACAGCGTGTTAAATATTTACCATAAGACAGGGTTGTATAATTTTTATTCCGCGCTATAAGTCGCTTTTGTTTGGGTAAGTAATTTCACTTCTTGCATTTCTTCTTTGCTCATCGCTGAACCTTTAGCCATAAGTTGTTGATAGCGAGCTTTAAGCTGTTGTTCAATTAATCGATTAAAACTGTCGATATATAGCTTGTCTGCGCGTTTGTCGTCAGCGTCATGATCAATTTGCAGTAGTTGTTGCAAAAACTTCGCTTCTGGATCGCCTCTGAAGTGTTCCAAAACATGGCCCGTGTTGAGAGTAGATTGAGACGCACAAAACGCCTGCATTTTTATCAACACATGCAAACCTTTTATAAAGTCAGGATTTAATGCAGCCGGTTGGATATCTGGGTGTTGTCTGGCTAAATTAGGGTGCAAAAGTAACAGCCGCAATAATTTTCTAACCGGCGACATGTTATTTTTATTGGGTAATTGGTAGTCAAGCTTTTGCGCTTTACCTACTCGATTTGCTTGTTTAATATCTTCTAAAATATCGGCTTTGTAGCTGTCACCTTTAATCTTTTTACGTAACTCTTCTTTCAATAGAACCACAAGATTTTCAGCATTGATTTGCTCAATATATTCATTCGCGGCTTTGGTTAACGCAGCTTTTCCTTCGCTACTGCCTACGTTGAATTGTTGAATGAGGTTTTCAAAAAAGAATTGAGACAAAGGTACTGATTTTTCTCTTAAAAGCGTTTCAAATTGTTCTTTTCCGGTTTGTCGCACTAGGGTATCTGGATCTTCGCCATCGGGCAGAAACAAAAACTTCATTTCCACGCCATCTTTAAGCTGCGGCAGGGCATTTTCTAAAGCACGCCATGCTGCTTCACGACCGGCACGATCGCCGTCGTAGCAACAAATTATCTCTGGCGCAGCGCGAAATAGCATTTGTATATGCTCTGGGGTCGTCGAAGTGCCTAATGAAGCTACCGCGTAGTCGATACCAAATTGCGCTAACGCTACTACGTCCATATAACCTTCAACAATCATCAAACGTTCAAGTTTTCGGTTAGCTTGCTTGGCTTGGTAAAAGCCGTATAACTCATGTCCTTTATGAAAAATGCGAGTTTCTGGCGAGTTTAAATACTTGGGGCCGCCGTCTTCAAGTACGCGACCACCAAAGCCAATTACTCGGCCTCGTTTATCGCGGATCGGGAACATGATCCTATCTCTGAAAAAGTCATAACGACGGCGATTATCATTTTCTGTGATCAATTTTAAATCAAGCAGTTGCTGTTGTTTTTCTGGCGTAGTGCCAAACTGTTTGTAAATTCCATCCCATTCAGGCGGAGCATAGCCTATGCCAAATGCTTTGACTATTTCACCACTGAGTCCACGTTGCTTTAAATACTCAATCGGTTTGTTTTTTTGCTCGTGCTGCTTGAGTTGATGTTCAAAAAATCGAGAGGCTTGTTCCATTAATTGGTAGTCATCAGCAATTTGTGCTTTTTGCTGTGGCGTGGGCCCAGGTTTGGCACCTTGCTCTCGGGGAACTTCTAAACTATGGAATCTGGCTAGCTCTTCTACTGCTTCTGGAAATTCTAGACGGTCGTATTCAATAATAAACGAAATCGCATTGCCATGAGCGTCACAACCAAAACAGTGATAAAACTGCTTGTCTTGGCTAACGGTAAATGAAGGACTTTTCTCACTATGGAAAGGACAGCAAGCTTGGTAATTTTTACCTGCTTTTTTTAATTTAACGCGACTATCGACTAGCTCGACTATATCAGTACGAGCAATCAGATCATCGATAAAATCTTTTGGAATTCGTCCAGCCATGAATAGGATTCAAACTTGTAAAAAAGGGGTTAAACAATCATTACTTTATCAGTAAGGAGCAGAAACAAACAAGCCGCAATTTTGCAATTGCGGCTTGGGAATAGTTTTGCGAGTGGCTTAAGGTAATCAGGCAAGCTTAGCTTTAATTTGACCACTTAATTTGCCCATATCAGCACGGCCTTGGACTTTTGGTTTTAACCAGCCCATCACCTTACCCATATCCTGCATCCCCGCAGCCTGAGTGTCTTGCATCGCTTGTTGAATCAAATCATCTAATTCCTGTTCCGTTAACGGTTGAGGTAAAAATGATTGAATAACTTCGATTTCTGCTTTTTCGGTATCCGCCAAATCTTGGCGACCCGCATCTTCAAATTGGTTAGCAGCATCTTTACGCTGTTTTACCATCTTGGTTAGCAGTACAATAACATCAGTATCAGTTAACTCAATTCTCTCGTCTACTTCACGCTGCTTAACCGCTGCAAGTGCCATACGTATTGTGCCAAGACGAAGTTTGTCTTTAGCGCGCATTGCATCTTTCATTGCTTGATTTAGTTGTTCAAGAAGGGTCATCTGAAAACTCTAAAACGTAAAACTATTTAGACAGCTTGGCGCTTGAAACTAGGTATTTAAAAAATTTTAAATACCCTTTATATTTCAAGCAACAGAAGCGAGATACTAGTATAACTTGATGCGACGTGCGTTTTCGCGAGCTAACTTTTTCAAGTGACGCTTTTTAGCAGCTGCTTTCTTACGCTTACGTTCCCAAGTCGGCTTTTCAAAAAATTCGCGACGACGAACTTCTGAAAGAACACCTGCTTTTTCACATGAACGCTTGAAACGACGCAGTGCTACGTCAAATGGTTCGTTCTCTCTTACTTTAACGATTGGCATTAAAATCTCACCTCAAAATATTAAATCTGGTTACCAGCCCAAAAAATAGCCGGTGCGGTCAAAAATGGTGCGGAATTTTAATCATTCGCCGGGCGCTTGTAAAGGGAAGATTGAAGATTATTTCACTTTTGCCGCAAGTTTTTTGCTTTTTGCGGTTTAAATTGGCAGAACCCTAGCGTCTTTGAGGGCGCAAAGGTAAACTTCGAGCAATTTTGATACAGAGTATAATTGAATATGCGAATTTTAGGAATTGAAACTTCCTGTGACGAAACTGGCGTGGCCATATTGGATGATCAGTTAGGGCTGCTTTCCCATGAATTATATAGCCAGGTAAAGCTGCACGCTGATTATGGTGGTGTTGTGCCAGAGTTGGCATCTCGGGACCACATAAGGAAAATCGTTCCATTAATTAAAAAGGCGTTGTTGGATGCAAATACGACAGCGCAGCAGATTGATGGTATTGCGTATACTCAAGGCCCAGGATTAATTGGTGCTTTGCTAGTTGGGGCATCTGTTGGCAGAAGTTTAGCCTTTGCTTGGGACGTACCGGCTGTTGGAGTCCATCATATGGAAGGCCATTTGTTGGCACCTATGCTTGATGATCCCAAACCGGAGTTTCCGTTTGTTGCTTTGTTGGTGTCTGGCGGGCACACAATGATGGTCAAAGTTGAGGGTATTGGGCAATACCAAGTCTTGGGAGAATCAGTAGACGATGCTGCAGGTGAAGCATTTGATAAAACCGCAAAAATGATGGGGCTCGATTACCCCGGAGGTCCTTTGTTGGCTAAGTTGGCTGAAAGCGGTACACCGGGACGGTTCCAATTCCCACGCCCCATGACCTCGAAACCAGGGTTGGATTTTAGCTTTAGTGGTTTAAAAACTGCCGCTGCCAACACTATTCGCTCTGAAACCTTAGATGAACGAACCAAAGCCGATATTGCTTATGCATTCCAAGAAGCAGTAGTGGATACGTTGGCTATTAAATGTAGGCGAGCCCTCAAACAAACAAAATTAAAGCGCTTAGTGATTGCCGGCGGAGTCAGTGCCAACACTATGCTCAGAGAGCAACTCGAAGGGATGATGAAAAAGATCAACGGGAAGGTGTATTACCCGCGCTTAGAATTTTGTACTGACAATGGCGCTATGATTGCTTACGCCGGTTTACAACGTCTTAAGGCCGGTCAAGTAGAATCGCTCAATAGTAAAGCCAAACCTCGCTGGTCTTTAGATACGTTGCCTGCCATTTAATTACAAATTTTTAATTGTAATTTGTTTAATATAATTTCCCATGTCCTACAAACAACACTCTTTATTAAGTTGTTGTTTTTGGGATTGGTGTCAACTTTGTTTACAAGTTGTAAACATTTAACTTGCAACTATTTGATTTTCCTACTGTGGCATACTTTGTGCTGTTTAAAAAGTGAGCAGGTGCGTTCTTGCACAGTTGCTCACAATAATTCTTATTTCACAAAAGGAAAAATTCATGAATAAGAGTATTTTAAGAAACAGCATAATTTGTTTAATCACCCTTTTACCTATGTCTAGTGTTCAGGCCTATCTTGTGGGAGGGCCCAATTCATCATTCCAAACAACAAATGGTAGCTATACCTGGGATGGTGGGGTGAATGTGAGTGATTTCAGAACTGCATTGGAGAATCCTTTATATTTTGGTGCTGGAGGGGTCGTTAGTGAGTCAATCACCACCATGGATATAATCCCGGATGCAGCAGGTCTAGCCGGAGTTGATGGTTTTATAGCGCCTTGGTGGGCGGTATCAGAATCGAGCGCTTACCATGCTGATGTAATAGATTTTTTCCTAAATGGTGGAGATTTATGGTTAATGCAGGACAGTTCTGGACGTGATGGTATAGGTGCAGATCTAGGTATCCCGACTATTGGTCAGACGGCAATTTCTCCAGTAAATGGTATAGCGCCTCTATTTGATGGGCCATTTGGTGTGGCTAACAATATTACGCAAGGCGGGGGAGAAGAAGGTTTTTTATCAACCGCTGACGTGCTTAATGCAAATGGCAGTATTATCGGTACAAATACTGAAAATCAAGTAATTGCCGCTGCATGGGGGGCTGGACAATTTGCTGCAGGTGCAGGATCGCTTATTGTTGTTGCTGATATTGATATGTTTACCACTCAGGCACAATTTGACCCGCTAAATGATAACGGTATTTTTGCATTAAATGCATTTGCGTTTCTGGCAACATCAGAAGACCCTATTGGTGTGCCTAATGTACCCACTGTAATGTTGATTATATTGGGAATTGGCTTGTTAAGACGCGGGCGAAAAATAAATAGATAAATGTCTTAAAAAGTACACTAGTTATATAAGACTAGTGTTTTTTTGGGGGCTTAGTTAAACCACTCGCTTTGCCCTTTTCCCATATCTTGCTTTCTTGGCCACGAAATAAACGTATTAGGTTATCTTTGTGACGCAAGATAATTAGTACTGCAAGCATGCTAACGGGCAAGGTATATTCAGGTTTCACGAAGTAGGTAATAATTGGCGATAACGCCACTGCAGATATGGCGGCTAACGAAGAGTATCCAGTAGCAAATACTACTAAACCCCAACACGCTATTAGAGCGCCGGCTAATTCTACACCAATGGGTAACATAGCGCCAAATGCAGTAGCCACTGCTTTTCCGCCCTTGAAGCTGAAAAATAATGGGAAAATGTGCCCTAAGCATGCCGCTATAGCCACAAATCCAAGTATGAGAGGCGAAAATCCAAGATAATAGCTAAACCAAACCGGAATTGTTCCTTTTAAAACATCAAACAACAGCACCAAAATTGCAGGTAATCTGCCGCCTAAACGTAAAATATTGGTCGCGCCAGGGTTGCCTGAGCCGTGCAACCTAGGATTAGGTAAATAAAACAAGCTACTTACCAGCATTGCACTGGATATAGATCCGGCTAAATAGGCTGAAGTGATCATCAATATTGTTAGTGCTGTCATATACTTGGTCTTCCTAACAAGTTAAACTCTCGAACCAGTAAACCGGATAAAGTGATTTTGCGTTAACTTCTCATGTGCGCTGTCACTTTACTGCATTTAGATATTATAACTGCGCGGATCTGTCATGGACAAAATTATTATACAAGGCTTGGAAGTCAAGTCACTAATCGGTGTTTACGATTGGGAAAGAGAGGCAAAACAAGCGTTGTTGATTGATATCGAACTAAGTTTAGATCTTAGTGCCGCTGCAAAGTCGGATGATGTTAAAAACACTATTGATTATGCCGCTTTAGCATTAGCTGTTGAAGAAATCGCCAATAACAGTGAATTCCAGTTGCTAGAAGCGCTAGCTGAGCATGTGATTCATCATACTTTGAGTTATCGCGGTGTTAAAAGTACCAGAGTGTCGGTGACTAAACCTAATATATTGCCAAATGCTAAAGCAGTGACAGTGCAACTTTTTCGGGTACACGCATAAGTAATGTTACATCAAATTTATATTAGCATTGGCAGCAATGTTGAGCGGGATAAGTATACACGTGCCGGATTAAATGGTTTATTTGCTGAGTTTGGTGAACTAACCCTATCTAATGTGTATGAGAGCGAAGCTGTTGGTTTTAGTGGGTCACACTTTTATAATATGGTGGTTGGTGCTAAAACGTGCAAATCAGTACAGCAAGTATGCGAAATTCTTAAATCCATAGAAAATGATAATGGTCGAGTGCGTGGTGAAAAGAAATTCGCGCCTAGAACACTGGATCTGGATTTGCTGCTGTATGACGATGTGGTAACCGAAGATGGTGTCGTATTGCCGCGCCACGAAATTGATTACAATGCCTTTGTACTAATACCGTTATGTGAAATAGCTGGAGATGTCATTCATCCAGTACACCAAATAAGTATTGCCGCAATGTTGGCTAACTATGACCAAAGCCAACAAAAATTATGGACGATTGAATTTAACTGGAGCCCCGCGACACTATGACTTTGTTCGAAATAATAATATTAGCCATCATTCAGGGCATTACCGAATTCCTACCCATCTCAAGTTCTGCACATTTAATTCTTCCATCTGAATTACTCGGTTGGCAAAATCAAGGCTTGGCCTTCGACGTGGCAGTCCATGTGGGGAGCTTACTTGCCGTTATGATTTATTTCCGAGCGGACATTGCTCGGATGTTGGTAGCTTGGGTGCAATCGGGTTTTAGTAAGCAGCAGACCGATGATAGTAAATTAGCGTGGTGGGTCATTTTGGCGACAATTCCTGCTGTGGCTATTGGTTTCTTGGCTAAAGATTTTATTGAAGAATATGCCCGCTCAGCATTGGTTATTGCCTGTACAACCATCGTCTTTGGTTTAGTACTTTGGTATGCCGACGTTACTGGAAAACTAACTAAAAATATTTATCAGCTAACATGGAAAAATGCACTTTTTATCGGTTTAGCGCAAGCGATTGCGTTAATTCCTGGTACATCCCGTTCAGGTATTACAATGACTGCTGGGTTAATGTTGGGAATGAATCGAGAAAGTGCTGCACGTTTTTCATTTTTACTATCGATACCGGTTATTTTAGGGGCTGGATTGTTAGCAACTTTAGACCTATTACAAGCAGATACTTCGGTTGACTGGGAAGCATTATTTTACGGTATTGGTCTGTCTTTCATTAGCGCTTATGCTTGTATCTTTTTGTTCCTGTCTTGGATATCAAAAATTGGTATGTTGCCGTTTGTTATATATCGATTAGTGCTTGGCGTAATTTTGCTAGGCTTTGTTTTTTGGTAAACCTGATTGTTCGGTTTATCCGTTTATTGTTAAAACGTAATTAATGAGGAGCTAGATTGTGTCTGAAACTATTTTTACAAAAATAATTAACCGTGAAATACCTGCAGAGATAATTTTCGAAAATGATAAGGTACTTGCCTTCAAAGATATTAATCCACAAGCTCCCGTGCATTTTCTTGTTATTCCTAAGAAGGCAATAGCAACTATCAATGATATTCAAGCTGAAGATGCAGAGATTGTTGGTCAACTCTACTTAGCTGCTGCTCACATAGCTAAAGAGCAAGGTTTTGCTGAAAGTGGTTATCGCGTTGTGATGAATTGTAATACCGATGGTGGGCAGACAGTTTACCATATTCACTTACACGTTTTAGCTGGAAAACCTATGGGGTGGCCGCCTTATCAAGATACCTTAAAGCAGCAATTACCTTAATCGATTAACGGTAAAGCTAGTCCTTTTAAGTATTTCTTGAGCATTGATGTTTCCAAGGGTTTAGCGAAATAAAACCCTTGGAGATGATTTACACCTGCTTTTCTGAGGATCTCAGCTTGCTGCAAACTCTCAACCCCCTCAGCTACTACATCGTAACCAAAGGCTTTCGCAATTTGCAGTACTGCATTCACAATTGGCATACCATTGGTGTCTAAACTGGCAACAAAAGCTTGGTCAATTTTAACCTTATCAGCGGATAGTTCTTGGATGACAGAAAGTGAAGAATATTCGGTCCCGAAGTCATCAATCGATACTTTGATTCCGCGGTTTTGAAGGCCGGCTATTTTGTCTAGTAAGGTTTCTTTGTCTGCAGCAAATACAGACTCAGTAATTTCAATGTGCAGATACTTGGCGGGTAAGCCAGTTTCAGATAACGCGTTATCTACAATCTCAATAAAATCATTGTCTTGTAATTGAATCACGCTGACATTTACAGCCACCGACAAGGCTTTTTGAGTTTGCCACGATTTAGCAGCTTTGCAGGCTTCACATAACACCCAAGCGCCAATTTTTCTGATTTGACCATATTGTTCAGCAATGGATATAAACTCATATGGCGGAATGCTTTCGTTTACCAGTTGCCACCGTAGCAGCGCCTCAAACGCAACAGGTTGGAATGTTTCGCTGTCGACAATGGGTTGAAATACCAGTCTGAGTTGTTGGTTCTCAATAGCTTCACTCAATGCATCTTTGAGGCGTTGTTCGCGGGCCAGCTGTTTACCAAGGTGCGCAGAAAATACGCCCGCAGTAGAGGGAAATGCTTTTTTCTGGTAATACATTGCAGTATCGGCTAACTGAATAAGTACTTGTTCATTAGTCGCATGTTCTGGATACATGGCAATACCGATAGTGGCACTAATTGATAAGCGATTTTTAAAGAAAATATAAGGTGCCGAAATATGTTTTATCAGGTTATCCGCGATAACGATAGCTTCACTTTGATTGGTATTTTCTAATGCAATTAAAAACTCATCCCCTCCCCAACGGCATATAAGTTGATGGTTTTTATAGTGTTCTTTTAGACGGTCAGCTGTCTGTTTAAGTACCTTGTCGCCAGTTTCATGGCCAATAGTATCGTTGATTTTTTTGAAGCCATCCAAATCAATAAACAATAATGCCATGGGTTTTTCAGCTTTGATGCTACTTTTCAAATCTGCACGCAAGTGATTCAAAAAAGCACTGCGGTTAAACAGTCCAGTTAGTGGGTCAATGTTCGACAGCTCGTAAATCTGATGTGTCCGAGCTGTGACTTCGGCTTCCATATGTTCAACTAAGGTTGCATTGTCATTTTTCAATCTTATTGCGAGGGTCGTGAAATCCGCAGACTTATTCGCTGTAAGCAGCATTATAAAACCAAACGACAAGCCTAATATCCCCAAAATATATTCGTGAAATTGCGGTTCAAGTAGCAATGCAATGGAAAAAGGAATTAACAAAATAGCACTGTATAACATCGCTGTAGCTTTGCTACCGGCTAGCACAGTACTGGCTCCTCCAGCCATTGCTGAGACAATAATTATATTAAAGGCAAGCTCAATAGTATCTATATAGGGGAATAGTATGAGGCAGTAAACACACCACATGGTTGCAGTCGCTATAGTACCAACCGAAAATCGAAGAATTGATCGTTTGCCATCCATTTCTGTGGTTTTGTTTTTTTTAAGCCAAAAGAATGTGTCAGCTAATCGAATTAGCAACAATCCAACCATCGAAACCCACCAATAGATTTTAAAGGTTTGGATTTCTGCATTGGTAAAACCGAAGACGAGAAGAGAAGATGCAACAAGACTAATAACAATGCCCGCATAACCATTACTGTACAATATCTCAGCAGCATCCTGATGATGTTTTGATTTAAGTGCTAAGTGAGATTTAATCGTTTTGCCTCACAATTTGCAATAACGTTAAAGATTGTTGTGATTTATAATATTAGTTAATTAAATGCGATTCGCTAATTAACCTTAAGCGCGTAATTTAACTGCAAGCAACTCATTTAATCACGCTTTGTAGATATTGTGAACACCTGCAAAGCGTTGTTAACTCAATTTTAGACTAAAGTTTAAGAACTTCTTTACCTTGTTTGAAAATGACGTCCACTGGAATATTCGCATCAGTCAATTTTTGCAAATCTTGGGCAAGGACTTCTTTAATGATTCCTTTTTCTGCTACCAATTGGCCAACACCTTGATAATCTCCATCACCTTGCAAGGTTAAGATAACTTCCGACAGCGCAGCTATAGCATCGCCCATCTTTTCCATATTGACTTGATAGAGACCATTTTCGTCTCGGCTAAAGGCACCTTTTTCTTGGAAAAAATTAAATCGAATCATGTTCGCTTTTCCATGAGCACTTGATGCACCAAATCGCACAGAACGGAAAATACCAGCCATAAAGGTGACGTAATAATCTTCAAGTTGGCCCTCGGTTATTGCACCTTTCTTAAGAAGTTGCTCAACCATATATAGACCTAGAATATCGGCTTTGCCTTCTTCTAAAGCTGAAGCATGCTCTTTCAACGCTCCGCGAACGGTTCCTTCACCATCAAGGGTGTTTTTAATACCGAGTCCGTGGGCAACTTCGTGGAACATAGTGTTGGCAAAGAACGCATTAAAGGTAATGTGCTTACGTTGTTCTGGTGTAATCAATAGTTCAGATATTGGCATTAGTATGTGATCAAACTTTGCGCGCATGGCATTTTTGAGCTGTAGCCTGCGTGTACCATTTTTAAGTTGTACTTCTTCATCATTAGGCAAATTAATTGCTATGGTTTTACTGCCAGCATTTGAATGTCCGGCATAGTAGATCACGTCATAAGCATTGAGATCTGCATTGCTGCCAGGCATTTCGGCTTTGTATTCATCTGCAACCGGAAGGCCTTTTTGAAGCTCAGGTAGATACGCCGCATATTTAGCTAAACGTTCGCTCCAACTGAGATCTTTTAATAAAACATAGGCTTCAAAGGCAGCTCGGTAGCCAAATAGTTGATCTTCATAGGTTTCGATTGGTCCAATAACTAGTTCTATTGGATTATCTTTCATTTGCATCCATGCAAAATCAGATGGCTGATAATTGTCGGTGACCAAAGCGTCGGCACGAATTTTTAAATAATTTGCAAAGGTTTGATTGTCAGCTAATTCTGATGCTTGAATTAATAGATCAGCGGCCGCTTCTAATTCATCAGCAAAATAATCTGCATAAGGTATTTCTATTAATTTACCGTTTTGATCCCGGGAAACCATAGAATACAGATTGTCTTTTTGTTTTATATCACTTGCTAAATACTCTTCTTTACTCATATCTTCAGGGTAAAATTGAGCTCCTAAAGGTTTCTCCTCGGTTTGAGTTAGAAATGGTTTATCACCGTTTAATCTATCCCAAGGCCCATAGTTGATGTCAGCAAATGCCCGCACTTTAGGGTCAGTCAACGAATCCAAAAACTCTTGCTTAGGTTGACCAAATGCCTGCATCCAAAACAGCTCGTCCATAATTTTGGACGCATCGATTAACAACGACAACATTTGCTTCTGATTATCACTGTAAGCTGATAAATCTGCTGATAGAGCCACTGGGTAATAAATATCTAAGCGTTCCTCAGCTCCGGCAAGCAATTCAACTTTTTCAGTTTTAGCAGGCGTTTGTTGCTGAGATTTGGTGATTTCTTGCTGATTTGATGAATCTGAACAGGCGGCCATAAAAACCGCGGAAATAGTTAATACGAGAAGTTTTTTTCTAATCATTGCTCATCCTAATTTGTATTTTTTATTGAATGCATAAATAATTGAATTGCAAATTTAAATTGGTATGCGTAGCTTATAAGCTCTGTACATAATCAATTGCAGTATAAATTAGCTTTCGCTGCTTATTAAAAGCAATATAGGTTATAAGCCTTATAGTATCTTTAATTTTACCAATACAATAGAGATGAAGATACTCAACAGACTAATTATTGATACGACTGCCGTCATTTTAAATGTCGAGTAGGTTTCCGCTCAATTATATAGGAAGAAATATGTCCACAGAGAACGCGTTGCTAACCATTCTTGTTGAAAAAATTAAAAATGATACGATTGTTCTGCCAACACTTCCCGCCATCGCCTTGAAAGTTAGGCGCGCTGCAGATGACCCGAAAATTAATCTTAATTCCATGGGGGATATTATTGCTCAGGATCCCTCGTTAAGTGCTCGAATTATCAAAATTTCCAATAGCGCTTATTTAGGCAGAACAATTAAAGTGACGTCGGTTTCTCAAGCCGTAACGCGCATTGGACTTAGTCAAATCAAAAACATTTCAACTGCTTTAGCAATGGAACAACTATTTGTTTCTAAAAATGAATTGGTGAAAAGCTACATTGCGCAGATGTGGGACCAAACTATCGAAAGTCTGTCTTATGCAGTGGCTGCTTTACAGTTTTATTCAAAAAGTAAAAAACGTCATTTAAGCTTAGACACACTGACATTGGCATCGTTAATTCACAATATTGGTGTATTGCCGATTTTGACCGAAGCAGAACGTCATGAAGAAGTGTTTGCGAACCCTAAATTTTTAGATGCTGCGATTATCAAATTGTCCGGACACATCGGTGGTAAAATCATGCGTCAATGGGATTTTGATGAGCAGTTTGTCAAGATTGCAGAAAAGTGGCGAGATATGAGCTACCAAGAAGAAGAGGCCAGTTTCATTGATTTTGTTAGACTTGGAGCTGCGTTAAGTGGTGTGTTCGATAGCCAAAAAGATGCGGTTTTAAAAATATGTTTAGACAAGAAAATTATTGAAGATGTGAGCTTGTTGGAAAGTCCAGAGTTTATCGAGGCCCGTACCAGCGCAAAAGCCGTTTTTGCTTGATAATTAAATAACTTAAACGTTATAAATTTAATGCTGTATTAAGGAGTCCTTAATACAGCATTATTTAAATCAATGACTAAAGATTCAGAACAGACTACTCTTGATCCAAAGCGAAGGTTTTAACTAACCATTGTGAAAAACGCACTATTTCACCAGACATCAATGTAAAGTCGGCATCTAACCGCGCTAATTTGTCTTCTTTGGCAATATCATCGTTTTGTTCTTTTACCACATCGGTAAATTTAAGACGCTTAACTGATAAATCTTCTTCAAGCATAGCTGTTAGGCACTCATCCCACTCAATAGCCAGTTTGTGGACAAATTTACCGGCTTTGATATGGTGCAGAATTTCATCATCCATCAATTCTTGATTTTTGACCCGTACGATGCTGTCTTCTTCCCCTTGCCCGCGGAATTCTGCTTCTTCGAGCAATACCACGTCACTAGGTGCAGAAGAGTCTTGTATCCAGCTTGTTAGCTCGCCTTGAATACTTTTACGGGACAAAGGCACTACCGGCAAAGTCGTCATAGCTTTGCGGATCATTGCTAAAAAGACTTCTGCTTTGCCATCGGCTGAGGCGTCTACTACAACCAAGTTGTCTTTGGTTGAGATGAAGCCATGGGTAAAACTGTTTTTGGTAAACGCTTGTGGCAATAGCCGACGAATTATTTCTTCTTTTAAATCTTGTTTGGCTTTTTTACCTACAGCAGAGCCTGTTTCAGTTTCTATTTGTGCAACTTTTTCGGCAAGTTCAGCATTCACTACAACGGCAGGTAAGATCCGTTCTTGCTTTTTAAGGGTGATCCAAATTCGCCCTTGGGCGCTGTGAAGTAAGCTACTGCCAGACTCGAAAGGAGAGGAGAAGCCCATGGTGGATAATTCTTGGCTATTACACGGACGAAACTTAAACTCCGCCAATTTTTGTTCTATATCATCTTCTTGCCAGTCTAATGTTTGCGTAATGGCAAAGAGTTTTAGATTTTTAAACCACATATTCTCTACTTAATCAGGATTTTTTAATTGGTATTCAAGCCCAGCACTAAGTGTGCCTCTGACCATTAGTTGAATACAATGAAGGGCGCGAAGACTATCATGTTTATAGCTAACGCGTCTCGTATAATAATGGAATATCTCAATGGGTTTTAATCACTTTTTAGCCCATTATTCAGTTTAATTGCAGGCGTTTATAGACAACATTATGCGTGCAATGGGAATATAATCTCATATTTCAAGCCTTCCCCTTCAACGCTGCTAGCTCTAATTTTGCCATCTAACGCTTGAGTGACTAAGTTATACATAATGTGAGTGCCTAAACCACTGCCACCTTTACCGCGTTTGGTGGTAAAGAACGCATCAAAATGCCGATCTAAATTTTCTTCAGACAAGCCTTTGCCATCGTCCGCATATTCCACTACTACTTCATCGTCTTGTTGAGAAACATTAATGGTTATTTTGCCATTCTCTTTTTCATCCAAACCATGAATTAATGAATTCATTATCATATTGGTAAAAATTTGCGCGATGGCGCCAGGAGCACATTTAACCACTAAGTTTTCAGGGCAGTTAACACTGATTGAATGGGAAGTTTTTTTGAAGTTTGGTGCTAATGACTGAATCACTTCATGGATATAGAGTTTAAGATCAACGTCACGAACCGCTTCACTAGTTTGGTCTACAGCCACTTGCTTAAAACTAGAGATGAGTTCTGAGGCGCGATTTAGGTTGCCCAATAGCAGTTCAGTGGTTTGATTAGCCTCCGATAAAAAGTTGCTCATTGTCTTGCCGGTTAAGGTTTTGTCTTCGTAAGCATTTTGCAAATTGTTAATGCGTTCTTGCAAAAAGCTTGCAGCTGTAACACCAACACCTATTGGTGTATTAACATCATGTGCAATCCCCGCGACTAATCCGCCAAGTGAAGCCATACGTTCAGATTCTATCAACTGATCTTTGGCTATTTTAACGGTCTCCATTGATTCGGCTAATTCAGTATTTCGCTTTCGCAATTCGTCTTCAATGTATTGACGATTTTCGTTTTCTTGTCGTAATTCTCGTTGGTTGACAATTAGTTCGTCTTTTTGCTGTTCCAAATCCAACATAATTTTACTTAAAGATGCCGTTTTTTTAGCAACTTCTTGTTCAAGCATTATGTTTTGGTCGTCTAATCTGCGGTTCGCATCCGTGAGTTCGTTTCGAGTGGCTCTGAGTTTTTGTTTGTAGTCGATTAAATCGTCTATTAACTCGTTATAGGAGACTTGTAACACCTTTAACTCATTATCGTCTTCTATGTGCAAATGCAGCTTAGAAGACTCTGGCCGGTTTACATCAAACTCGCTTATTTGTTGGGTTAACTCTTCAAGGGGATCGGTAAGCATTTGCCGAAAGGCATTCAAAAATAGGAAGACTAAAAATGCGGTTTTAATGATGGCGTTTCCAATTAAGAAAAATACCCCAACTTCAATACGCCCAAAAATAATATTCGCACTTGAATACAATGTGACATCACCTACATGCGAGGTTCGTCCAGAAAATTCAAAGATAAGTGGAAACGAATAACCAAAGGTTCCACCAGGATGGTCTCGCATGATACCTGAAGTAATCATTTCTTCGGGTAACGAAGAGGTGCGTCCTTTGTTGGCAATATATTCACCGTTTTCATCGCGAATTTGCACCCCTTCAATAATAGGTAATGCCATTAATCCGTTTGAAATGTCGACAGCTTGTTCATTGTTAAGCTCCCAAATTGCGCGGGTTAAGCTAACGCTAAAGGTGTTTTTGAGTGTTTGTAACTCGCTTTGAATATGATTTTTGGCATTTAAATATTCAGTGAGGATTTGTCCAACAGTGACGATTAACGTCAGTATGAAGTAAACGGACAACACACGGGTCAACAACTTTTTAGACAAACTAGTTTTGACTTTAGCCATTCACGAACCTTAAGAAACCTAATAATTAGAACGTTTTAAGAAAATAAAGAATATGCGGAAAACGTTCAATTAACAAGAAGCACGGAGTAATTGTTTACCTTTCTAAGCAGTTTTTAAATTAAAAATTGGTTTTACACTTGTGCACCGAATGTTTGCAGTTAAATTAGACCGATAATTAAGATAAAACCCGCTTCTTTTGCTTAACATGACTGAAATTTGACATTTATATGATAAGTTTAATAAAAGTGTCACAACCTAAACTAATAATGGCGCCTTTATTATGAGCAGGAAAAAACTAATGGCCAGAAGAATTTTGCTGGTAGAGGACGAAGCGCCGATCAGAGAGATGCTTGAGTTTGTTCTAGAACAATCCGGTTTTGAAACCCAACAAGCAGAAGATTATCAAGTTGCATTGGATTTAGTAAAAGAACCTTATCCAGATTTAATCTTACTCGATTGGATGTTGCCTGGAGGCAGCGGTGTACAGCTCGCTAAAAAATTAAAACAACACGAGTTTACCCGGGATATCCCTATCATTATGTTAACCGCCCGTGGTGAAGAAGAAGATAAAGTACGTGGTCTTGACTCCGGAGCGGATGATTACATCACTAAACCTTTTTCACCGAAAGAATTGGTCGCCCGAATTAAAGCCGTGATGCGCAGAGTGACACCAACGTCGGCTGAGGAACCAATTGCTATAAACGGTCTTGTTTTAGATCCCGTTTCTCATCGTGTTACTGCCGAAGAGGAGCCTCTAGACATGGGACCAACGGAATTCAAGCTACTACACTTTTTCATGACTCATGTTGAAAGAGTATATAGTCGAGAACAGTTGTTAGATAACGTTTGGGGAACTAATGTTTATGTGGAAGACCGAACGGTTGATGTTCACATACGTAGGTTGCGTAAAGCGATTTCTAAGTATTCTCATGATGACATGATTCAAACCGTGCGCGGTGCTGGATATCGGTTCTCAGCAAAAGTGTGATCAGCTTAACGATAAACGGTTGGATTTGACGTTCAACAAAGGATCCATTGATACATGTATTATCCATTTTCATGGTTAAAAAATTTACTCAGGATTGGTGGGTTTTACGTAATCGTGATTTTAATTGGGCTATATTTTGATGCATTGGCAATTGCCATTGCATTTGGCTCAACCTGGTTATTAGGCTTTTACTCTTGGCATATGTACCGATTTAATCGATGGATATGGCATAGTAAAAAAATGACCCCGCCAAAAGTGCCAGGCTTTTGGGAACATGTATACGAGGGAGTTTATTACATTCAACGTCGAAATAGGCGTAAACGTAAAGAACTCACCCGTATGGTCAAACGATTTCGTGAAGGATCTGAAGCCTTGCCTGATGCCACTGTGGTGGTAGATTCAAATGCGTGTATTGTTTGGTGTAATCGGCTGGCACGGATCGAATTAGGGCTACGTTGGCCGCAAGATTCTGGTCGGCGGGTAGACAATTTAATCCGCCATCCAAAATTCATAGAATACTTCCATAGCGGTAAATACGATTATCCTGTGGAGGTACCTTCACCGTCTAATGTTCAAAAAATATTTGAATATAGAATCATGCCTTATGGTGAAGATCACCTATTGCTGATTGCTCGAGATGTGACTCGATTAACCCAGCTCGAACAAATGCGCAAAGATTTTGTTGCTAATGTGTCCCATGAGTTACGTACTCCTTTAACCGTTTTGAACGGTTATTTAGAAATGCTACCCAATACTGAGAATGTGCCCCCTGCGTTTTTAAAAAAAGCCTTAGGTGAAATGCGTTCACAATCTGAAAGAATGCAGAATTTGGTCGAAGAGTTATTAGTTTTATCGAGAATCGAGGCGAGTTCAGAACGGGTCTTTGAAAAACCAGTTAATGTGCCGCAAATGCTGTCTGCGATTCAGGTTGAGGCAAATACCTTAAACAAAGATAAAGGCCATCAAATCGATTTCGATATTGATGCAAGTTTAAAAGTTTATGGCATCGAAACTGAACTTCGCAGTGCATTTTCCAATCTGATTTTTAATGCAATTAATTATACTCCATCACCAGGTAAAATAGTGGTTACTTGGAATAGACAGGATGGTCACGCGCATTTTTCTGTAAAAGATAACGGTGAAGGAATTCCGGAAAAACATCTAAATCGGCTGACCGAACGTTTTTATCGAGTGGATAAAGCACGTTCTCGAAAAACGGGGGGATCTGGATTGGGTTTGTCTATTGTGAAACACGTTCTAACCCATCATAATTCGAAATTAGAAATAACCAGTGAAATAGGTGTCGGAAGTGAATTTTCTTTTTCTTTTTCCAGTGAACTGTCGGTGCAAAACCCGTCTACAGGTAAGTTGGAAAAAACAAATTGATTAAGCGGCTGAAAATGCTCGTTTGGGTGTGGAGTAGCGTCGCTATTTGTGCGTTATTATTGCCAGCGCAAGCGGCGGAAACCTATCAAAAAAAACCCGGAGTGGCAGGTTCTATTACCTCTGTCGGCTCAGATACCATGGCGAATTTAATGACAATCTGGGCGGTTGAGTTTAAGCAACTTTATCCTCAAGTGAAGTTTCAAATTCAAGCATCAGGTTCATCGACGGCACCACCAGCAATTACTGAGGGAACGTCAAATATTGGGCCAATGAGCCGCGAGATGCAATCCAGCGAATTACGCTATTTTAGTGGGCAACATGGGTATCAACCGCTTGCAATTAAAGTGGCTATTGACGCAATCGCGTTGTTTGTGGATGTGAATAATCCTATTTCAAATTTGACTATTCCGCAGATCGATAGCATTTTTGCGGCTACACGGTTTTGTGGCTCCCGCAAAGAAACGCGCTATTGGAGTGAATTGGGAGTAACGGGAAGTTATGCCAACAGAAAAATACAGGTTTTTGGGCGGAATTCGGTTTCCGGTACTTATGGTTTGTTCAAACAGTTAGCTTTATGTGACGGTGATTTTAAAGCCACTGTGAACGAATTGCCTGGATCTGCATCGGTTATTCAATCGGTTGCTTATTCGAATGGCGCTATTGGTTACGCAGGCTACGGCCAAAAGACCGCTGCGGTAAAAGCACTCGCTATTGCTGATTACACTGGTAAGTTTATTCCTGCGACTACACAAACTATTAGCAGTGGTGAATACCCTTTATCGCGGTTTTTATATCTCGTAGTTAACAAGCCACCGAATGAAAGGTTACCATTGTTGGAAGAAGAATTTTTGCGATTTGTGTTATCCAATAAAGGTCAACAGGCAGTGCAGCAAGATGGGTATGTAAGTATGCCCACCAACGTCACAAAACAGCAACTTGAAGTATTATCTTCAAACTAAGTTTCAGGTTTAGTTCATTTTATAAAGGCCACTCAAATGTCATCATTACCTCAAAATTGGAAATCTTGGGTTTTACAAAATCTATTGCAAGGAACCGACAGTATTGAAATTCTGAAGATTCTTCTGCAAAACGGATTTACGTTTGAGTCAGCTAAAAAGGTTCTTGGCAATAATTTACCTGCCGGAACGAGCTGTAATAAAGATGAAGCATTTTATAAAAAAGTATCTCAGCCAAAACTACTAGAGAATCTCGACCATTATGATGCGAAGATAATTGATGATCCTCGAGTGCAGATGCTACAAATTAACAACTTTTTGTCTGCCCAAGAGTGTAATGCCTTAATTGCGCTGACTAAATCTAAATTGCGGCCATCGGAAATTCCTGAAAGGGAAGGGGATTTGTATCAAAACTTTAGAACCTCTTCTACATGTGATTTACCTTTTACCAAAGATCCTTTGGCAAAAGAGATAGATCAAAAAATTATTGATGCTTTAGGCTTGGGGCTTGGTGAAAAAGAAGTGATTCAGGCTCAACATTATGCTGTAGCTCAGGAATTCAAAGCCCATTGCGATTATTTTGCGCCCGGCACCGATGACTTTAAAAATTACAGCAAGGACGGTGGGCAGCGTACTTGGACGTTTATGATTTATCTTAATGATGAATGTGAAGGAGGGGAGACTGAGTTTATTAAACTTGGCCGCAAATTCAAACCTACACAAGGAATGGCTTTAGTCTGGAATAATTTGCGTCCCGATGGTTCAGTTAACGAAGATACAATTCATCACGCTCATCCAATTATTAGTGGCGAAAAAGTGGTCATCACTAAATGGTTTAGAGAAGATGTTTTTGTCCCTAAAACTAAAAAAAGCTAACTTCTTAAGTTAATAACGTCATAACGCGGCGTTTTCCTGACGCCGTAACTCTTCTATATCTACCACCTAGTTAGAAGTTAACTGCGGGATTTCCTTTATTATTCTGACATTTACTTCAGCACCCTCAATTATGAAACTTTTGTGACAGTTCTGTAATGTAACAAAACTGTCATTGAGCTTGGGTAACCTTCTCGCGATTTTACAACTTTCGTTATCAAGTCATTAATAGAAAAAACTTGAAACTATTTAACACTCGCATTTGGAGAGCTCGATGGAAATCAAAAACATCTTTAAAGTAAGCGCTATAGCAACTGCTTTGGTACTTGCTGGTTGTGGTGGTGACATTAATATTAGCGAAGGCGATATTGATAACAGTTCTACCGTTAACAATCCACCTACTACTACACCTACACCAACGCCTACTCCTACTGAAGATGCTCCAGGTGAGCTAGATTCTGCTCTAAGTACAGCTGTTTCCACGGCGCTAGGTGAAACCATCGAAGTGCGTACCTTATCTGGCCGTTTAACTGATGCT
Organism: Aliiglaciecola sp. NS0011-25; assembly: GCF_040370605.1. Classification (NCBI taxonomy): domain Bacteria; kingdom Pseudomonadati; phylum Pseudomonadota; class Gammaproteobacteria; order Alteromonadales; family Alteromonadaceae; genus Aliiglaciecola; species Aliiglaciecola sp. NS0011-25. The sequence continues at coordinate 195,955 of NZ_BAABWR010000003.1, read as the reverse complement.
GATGAAGATAGCAGCGGAAAAATCACCTTAACCAACGACATCGTATGGGCACTAGACGGTGCTGTTTTTGTTGGTTCTGATAACGCTGATAGCACGGTATTAGAAATTGAAGAAGGTACTATTATTTTCGGAAGCACTGGTAGTGATTACTTGGTAATTAGCCGTGGTTCACAAATTGAAGCCATGGGTACTTCATCTGACCCTATCATCATGACTTCTTATAATGATGTTATCGGTGATGAAATTGGCGCTGGTCAATGGGGTGGTTTAGTACTTCTTGGTAACGCTCCTTCAAACAAATGTCCAACCGATGCTGATTGTGCCTTGCAAGTTGAAGGGGTAGAAGAAGGTGCTGTTTTTGGTGGTGACGCTGAAGACGACAACTCAGGTATTTTGAATTACTTGGTAGTTAAGTATGCTGGATTCGAAATTTCTCCAGATAACGAATTAAATGGTATTACTTTCGGTGGTGTTGGTTCTGCTACTGAAGTGGATTATATCCAAGTCCACGCTAACGCCGATGATGGTGTTGAATTCTTCGGTGGTAACGTGAATGCCAAGCACCTTGTTTTGACTTCTAACCAAGACGACAGTGTTGATTGGGATAACGGTTATCAAGGTAAGTTGCAGTACGTTTATATTGAACAAGATAGCGCTAACGGCGACGCAAACCGCGGTATTGAAGCTGATAATGACGGTTCGCTTCCTGACAATGAGCCACAGTCAAACCCTACTATCGCTAACCTTACCATTATCGGTAACGATTTTGACGGTGAAGATGACTCAGAAGGTGTGTATCTTCGCGAAGGTACTGGTGCGCAAATTTATAATATGGTTATCACTGGTACAGATGGTATGGGTGAATGTTTGGAAGTTGAAGGCACATTAGAAAGCCAAACCAACTTGTCTGACGGAACCATTACTATTGAAAATTCTGTTTTGGCTTGTACTAACGGCGAAAACTTCAAAGATGGTGCCTTACCAGATGGCGCAACTCACACAATTGTTGATCTTGAAGCTTGGTTCTTAGACGAATCTCGCGGTAACCGTGTATCTGAATCAGTGATGCTAAATGCTGATGGCACACCAATGACTGGCTCTTTGCTTCTTGAAGGTGCTGCAGATGTTTCAGAAATAGACGGTTTCTTTGATGCAACTACGTTCGTTGGAGCGGTAAGTTCTGATGATGATTGGCGTCAAGGTTGGGCATTTGGATTTGGCGGTGGAACCGTTAAAGTTACCCAAACAGCCTCAGGTTGTCCTGCTGGAACTACGACTATCGCAGCTGTTGATGGTGTAACCAACACATGTGAATTATCAGGCCGCATTACTTCTGATTTAACTCTTACCGAAGGTAACTTGTATGCCTTATCCGGTGCAGTTTTTGTCGGTGATGACAACGAAGATAGCGCAACTCTAACTATCGATGCTGGTGTAACTGTTTACGGTGCTTCAGGTAACGATTATCTAGTGGTCAGCCGTGGTTCTAAAATTGATGCGCAAGGTACGGCTTCTGAGCCCGTTACCCTTACATCATCTGCCGCTGTTCTTGGTGGACTTGAAGCTGGTGAAGCGGGTCAATGGGGTGGTTTGGTTATTCTAGGTAACGCGCCATCGAATAAATGTCCAAGTGACGCGGATTGTGCTCTTCAAGTTGAAGGTGTTCAGGAAGGCGCAGTATTTGGTGGAACAGATTCTACTGATAACTCTGGTACGCTTCGTTATGTTCGCGTAATGCACGGTGGTTTTGAAGTTGCACCTGATAACGAATTAAATGGTGTTACGTTCGGCGGTGTTGGTTCAGGTACCACTGTTGAGTATTTACAAGTTCACAAAAACGCGGATGACGGTGTTGAGTTCTTTGGTGGAAGCGTTGACGTTAAATACTTAGTGCTAACAGACATCCAAGACGACAGTGTTGATTGGGATAACGGCTTTGTTGGTCGTATGCAATATGTCTTAGTGCGTCAAGCACAAGATAACTCTGATGCGAATCGCGCTATCGAAGCTGACAACGACGGTTCAGTGCCAGATAGTGAGCCTCAATCTAACCCAACTATCGCTAATATGACGATTATCGGTAACGATTTTGACGGCGAAGATGATGCTGAAGGTATCTACTTACGTGAAGGTACAGGTGCACAATTATCTAACGTCATCATTACTGGTTCTGCTGGTATGGGTGAATGTTTCGAAGTAGAAGGTGTATTGGAAAGTCAAACCAACTTAGGTGATGGAACTACCACTTTCACTAACTCTGTTATTGCTTGTGAAAATGACGAGAACTTCAAAGATGGTTCACTACCGGATGGTGCTACTCACACAATCGTAGACCTAGAAGACTGGTTCTTAAACAACCAGGCTGGTAACAGCGTAGCTGCTAATCAAGCTGCGGTTCTAGACGGAATATTCACTATCTCTGAAGTAACGCCTAAAGATTTCTCTGGTGATACATTCTTTGATAATGCTGACTTCATCGGTGCTGTTGATGAAGACGCTGATTGGACGTCAGGCTGGACTGTTGGTCTAGAATAGGGTTCTTTATTAACTCGTTTTTAGATTTGATATGCGCTTTTTTGGAAACGAAAAAGCGCATTTACGATTAAGATAAATGACACAATGTATAAGGCAGTAACATCGTTTTTAAAATGCATTTAGCTGCCAGTTTGTACGACAATGAGGTTAATAATGAATACGCCTTTTAACAGGTTTCCTCTCAAGCCAATTTCTTTAGCCATTTTAGTTGCTGTAACACTGCCAAGTGCGCCGTTATTTGCTCAGGATGCTTCCGAAGAAGACGTGATTGAGGAAGTTGTTGCTACCGGTACGCGCTTGAAAGGAACAGCTTCCGCTGTACTTCAGGAACGTAAAAACCAAGCTTTCGTAGCAGATATTCTCGGCGCTGAGCAAATATCCCGTACTGGTGATAGTGATGCTGCAGCAGCACTTCGTCGTGTAACCGGCCTTACGCTAGTGGATGGAAAATTCATCTATGTACGAGGCTTGGGTGAACGTTACTCAAGTACCCAGTTGAATGGGGCATCAGTTCCCAGTCCTGATCCGACTCGTTCAGTAATTCCTTTGGATTTATTCCCTGCAGATATTATTGAAAGTTTATCGGTACAGAAGTCCTTTTCACCTTCAATGCCTGCTGCCTTTGGTGGGGGGAATGTTGATATTCGCTTAAAATCCATTCCTACTGATTTTGTGTTTAACATCACAGGCAAATTAGGAACTAACACCGATAACTTTGATGATGCATATCAATACAACGGTGGTGGTGATGATTGGATGGGCGAGGATGACGGTACCCGTGCTGCACCGGATTCTTTTGTGGCGCTATGGGATAGCAAACAATTTTTAGACAATATTAGTACCACTGAAGCCCGTGATCTGTTGAAAGAACTATATACTGACTATGATCCGGTTTTACAAAGTGTTGACCCTGATTATGGATTCAATTTGTCTTTGGGCAATAGCTTTGATTTAGATGACGATTGGCGTGTGGGTTTCTTGGTTACGGCAGGCTACGACAACTCATGGAATGTGAGTGAACAGTTTATTGGTGAGCAAGCCCAGCGAAGTGGGGATATTATTTCCTTTCCTCGTTACTTTGATGAAGTGGATGTAACCGAACATAATGTGCGCTTCTCAGGTATGGCAAACTTTGGAATTGACTATAACCGGAATCATCGTATTGATTTTTCTTCAGTCGCGTTAAATGACACTAATGATGCAATTAGTGAAAAAGTAGGTAATACCAACAACATCCAATTGAGTGATGGACAACGAGTTCGAGATTTCGAAGTTGTATACGAAGAGCGTCAGATGTGGTCTAACCAAATTCGTGGTAAACATACTTTTACTAATTTGGATTTTTTAGGCTTTGATTGGCAATATACTAAAAGTCGTTCAAGTCGATACGCACCAGGCACGATCAATACTCGATTCATCTTAACCGATGATAATGAAGACGGTGTGTATGATAAGCAAACTGAAAGTTCACTAACAAACGCAACTACAGCTGCACGTTATCAGTTCCAAAGACTTGATGATCGGGTTGAAAACTTGAGCTGGAATCTTAACTACCCATATACCGTAGACCGTTTTGATATGGAATTTAAAGTGGGTGGCGATTTTGTCAGTAAAGCAAGAACAGCCGAAAACCGCAGATTCGATATCAACACCCGTGGGTTTTCTGATAGCTCTGTACTAGCTGGTGGCGTATTCAACGAGATTCTTAGCGATGAGAACTTAGATGCTGCTGAACTTTCTTCTATTCCGCTGTTGTCAGATACCACCATTGCTGGTGATGATTATGTGGCAGCGCAAAAGGTTGATGCTTACTATTTCGAAGCTGACATTTTCTTCGACAATACGTGGCGTATCAGTGGTGGAGTAAGATGGGAAGACTATCGTCAAGCAGTGGTTCCATTTGATCCCAAAAGCAATCAAATTGATTTGTCTGATGAAGACGACCGTTCTCAATTGGCATTCCAAGAAAGTGATTTCTACCCTGCATTGGCTGTCACTTATATTATGAGCGAGAAAGTTCAATTCAGAGCAAGTTACGGTGAAACCGTCGTTCGTCCTGACACGCGCGAACTGGCGTCATCAACCTATATCGATCCGCTTACTGATTTCCCAATCGGTGGTACTCCTGGATTACGTACAACGCAAATTAAAAACTACGATTTCCGTTGGGAGTGGTACTTAGATCAGGGTGACAACTTGTCTGTGGCGCTATTTTATAAAGACATGGATAGCCCGATTGAATCGGTTCAGTCACCTGCTCAGGATGGTCCGCCATTAGTGCGTATCGCCAATGCAGAGTCTGGTGAGCTGTATGGTGTCGAATTTGAATTCTTGAAAGGACTAGGGTTTATTGGAGATGGCGTTTGGGATAATTTATTTGTATCTGGAAACCTCACGTTAAGTGATTCTGAGATCCAATTAGACGGTCAAAATGTGGTTGAGCAAACTGGTGTCTCTACTTCAGTAACTAACTTAACTCGTCGTTTAACCGGTCACTCTGAATACGTTGTAAATACCCAAATCGGTTTTGACTCTGATAACGGTGAGCATTCAGCGTCTTTGGTTTACAACGTGTTTGGTGAGCGTATTCTAATTCCTGGTATAGATGGATTTGACGACAGCTACGAGCAGCCGTTTCACTCCTTGGATTTAGTTTATACTTACTATCCAAACTTCAACACAACAGTGAAGTTTAAAGTTCAAAACATGCTAAACCAACAAAAAGACATTGAATTCGAGAATACCTTGTTACGTTCAGAAACTAAGGGCTCTAGCGTTAATTTATCGCTTAAATACGAATTTTAAGTTGTTCTTTAAAGCTAACAAAGCCGCTTCTTTAGCGGCTTTTTTATTGGCTATTATTTGTCGTTTGGATTTAGTTTGGTGGGTGTTTTCCATGGCCTGGAGGCCATGCTACCGCCCGATGATAGATCTCCATGGCCTGAAGGCCATGCTACAAGGGGGATTTGGGTAGAATTTGTAGGTCGGGCTTCAGCCCGATGAGAGGTTTTGTGGTTCGATGAACGGTTTCCAAGGCCTAAAGGCAATGCCACAGGTTGCTTACATCAAGACATGGTACCGCTAACAATGGGTTCAAAGGCGGTCAGGCTATCCATCAGTGTGCTATTTCCCAACCCATTAGATGGGAACAAACTACTAAAATTACCTTGTTCACCGTGTAACGCCATGTAATTCAAAATGACGGTTTCTACCAACAAATTAACATTGTTAGCCGCTGGGGTCGCGGCGGTTTCCACAGAAGCATCGCTGCGCATATAACCAATTTGTTGATGTTGTGCTTGTTGTTCAGTGGTTGCGCCTATGAGTTGTGGCGTGCCGTTGGGGTTGTACACCAAAAAGAAAGATGCCGCAGTTGATGAATTATCACCAGTCCAAACTCCTTTGCCTCGGCCGTCCACTGAATCGTCGATCATTCCGTTACTCGAAACTGAGCCGTCACTACAAACGTACATCATTAGCGGCACGCCTACGCGCGCAGCGTACTCCATGCAGGCTCCCATGCAGCGTCCCGCTCGTAAATCTCGTGTTTCACCGACCATGCGATTGCCAGTGTGATAATCAAACCCACCCATAGTAATAGTGCCAGCCCCGGCAAAGCCGTTGATCACTAGTTTCATTACGGCCGCAGTTTTGCGGAATTCACTATCACTGTCGAACTCTTGCTGGGTGAAAATCCCAGATGGACCAACGATATCGCCATCTAATTCAGGATCAAGTGACGACGGATCGCCGAAGCGGTCGGTAATATCTGCACTTTTCACGTAACCACAACGCACCAAATCTTTGATCACATCATCGGTGGTAATTTGCGTGTTCACTCTGCCCAACTTCATGTCACTGATACGTTGAATCGACTCCATGACTGCTACTGAGTCTTGCTGGCTCAATAGTCCAACTAAATCTCCAGTATCCACTAACCCGGTTACATCAGAGGGACGGTCGACTTTAGTTGGACGCTTTGCAGTATCTATCATTGATGCCGGTGACATACTATTGCCACCTGAATCAGAATTACGAGAGCCAATTAAGGTCAATAAAGAACCATCGGCGCCCACTTGGTTAATCCCGTACATAGGATTATGTGGATTATTACCGGTATCGTTTTCGGAACGTGCCGGTATCACTGCACCGTTAATATTGGCGCGATTTGCCGGATTTACTTTTTCTAAGATACCGCGCAAATAGGCACTATCAGCGTGAAAAGCTAAGCCCAGTTCATTGTTGATAAAATCACTTAAACCAGAGGTTGGGTTCATGATTGAAGGCACCATATCACCTGGTAAACCTAATTTACTGTAGCCACCGGTGCTAAGGAAATCCATTTGCCCGCCACGACCGCCAACCAGCACATTGGAGCCTGCGATATTTGCTCCGCCAGCTAGATCGAAACAAATAAACGGAATTTTTCCCGCTCCTTGGGTTGCTATACCACAACTGGCTTTTAATGCCTCTAAATCACTGGATAACGCGGCATTGGCTTTTTTAGGGTTGGCAAACATACTAAATACTGATCCTGCCATTACCGAGCCTAAACCTGCAGTAAAACCTTGAGAAATAAACTCGCGACGCGTAACCGGCTTAGCGTGATCATCGTGCAGCAGAGGAGCATCGGTGGATAAATTGTCAAACTTAGTTTTCTTCATTTTATTTACCTAAAACTCTCTGCTTATTGAATGAGTATCGCTGCGCTACCAATGGTGGCGGCACATGTCGCTTTTACAATAGTTTGGGTGTAAGTGGCGTTACATACTTTATCGCCACTGCAATCGGAAAGAGTGTCGATTAAATTATTTAATTCGTTGCTCACCTCATCTCTTTGCGGCTGGGTAGCAATGTTGTTACCAATTGTTTTGTCTAATAATGGCGTTAGAATAAGGTTGCGATCTTGCTCGATAAAGGCTGTATTTGCAGGTTGAGTGAAATCAAAACCGCTAAAATAGCTTGCCCGTAAACTGCTATTTTCGACTAATTGATCACAGTACTTAATTGCCATTTGTGTCACTGCCATTTGGTTTGATGCCAAGTAGCTATCAATATTTGTGACGCTAGGAAGCTGCTGTTTGAGCTTTTCAAAGGATGCTTTTACTGCGGCGTTACTTGTCGGCACGCCCGTTACCACTGACATGCTGGCATTGATTTCAGCAAAGTTACGCACGCCTATATCAGATTGAGGCTCTAAATCTGCAGGTAATGCCGCTGCAGGCGGATCGGCTTCTATTACTACATTTGTGGCACTGCCAAGTTGCTCGAAAGTCAGGAAAAACTCATCAGCTTCAGGGCTTTTTTCAATTGCCACTGTGGTCCCTAGAGAAGACAGGGCTTGACCTTCACCCGTGATGTAATCGCCATCGGTGATTGTCACATCTAAATTCTGGAAAACCTGACCTGTAGTCGCTTCACGTCCGTTAATACCAATACGCATACCTTGTATAGGAACCGTTGAAATAGTCGCATTGTCATCCAAGCTAATGAAAAACGGTTCTGCAAATAAATAACTGTAACTATCAAATTGACTAACTTCGAGTACCACATAACTTTGTGCTATGCCTGTGTGCTGAGTAACGTTAAATAAGAGGAAAAACTTTTGTCCGATACCGGCTGCGAAATTTTGCGCTATTTGTTCTGATGTCAAGGTTCGATTGTGCACAGCTACCATGCGTATTGAACCCGCCCATGGAATATCACTGGATACTTCGTTACCTAAAACAAAGGCATAGGTGTCGTTCCATTCGTTAAAATTACCTACTTCTACATTATCTGTCACGCCGGAGTGCATGCCATTTACGTAGATTTGGCGACCATTTATTTGATCATATGTAATCACCACATGTTGCAAACTAGATTGCAGTAATTCGTCAGCATCAGCTGTGGATAATGCAGTTTCACCATTGGCGTCAGTATTACTTGTTCTAAGTAAATAATCATAATTGTATAAAGTCTGACCAAGGGTGAAGTTACGTGTTTGAGAGCCACCTGAATAACTGATTATGCGGGCTGGACCTTCTTGGGTTACGTTCGCAGGAACGACCCAAGCTTCAATTGACATTTCACCTGTGGCGGTCAGCAGAGTGTGCAACTTTTTGCTACTAGCAGTGCTTCCTTGGGCTTTGCCATTTACCATTTGTAGCCCCCATCCGCCAATCCATGAAACATCGCCACTGAGGGTTAAATCAATCGCCGGTTCCACGCCACTGGTGTCAAAAGCCGTCGTTCCTGTGCCGGTTTTAAATTCCCACTTGGCAATTAGGTCATTTTCGAATCGTCCACCACCTGTGGCTAAGGTACCTTCGAATAACGTTAGGGCTTGGCTGTTTACTAATTCAGGGGCTAGTTCGGTTATATCTATGCCATCAGCCATGGCTTGGATAGCCGCACTTAACTCACTGGCATCACTGCTACAGTTACTCCAGCAGTTATGGAACTCATCTCTGAGTCGGCCGACAAAACGCGAAGACTCAGGAGTATCTAAACTGATTCTGGCTTTCGAGGCTTGGTAAGCTTCGTCTATATCGCTAGATGCAAAATAAGGTGATATAGGAATCGTTGCTGAATTGGTGTGACAACTGGCACAGTAGGTTTCTAATAATGGGTGCACTGTTGCTGCAAATAAGGCACTGTCTTCAGGAAAGTTTTTATTTGCTCCTGGAGATTTCTGAGCGGGTGCTTCTAGTTTAATCTTATTCGCACTGACATCATTATCGGCCCAATTCGCTATCCAAGTAGTCATAATATCTGCACAGGCAGACGGACTTGCCAACCAACAATTGTGACCACCGGCAACTTTAGTGACCAAGGTTGAGGTTTCTGGCTCGTCTAAATTAACCAACGGGTTAGTGGCGGAATAGGCAAGGTTAATATCATCCGCTCTAACAAATTCCGGTGATTGACCACTTTCAACGTGACAAGCACCGCAGCGCTCTGCGCTACTAATATTGTCCCATAAATTAAGTTTGTAGCGCTGCACATCGTCAGTATTTGCTGGTGGCCCTGAATAAGTCTCGCCGGGTTGAGAAACTAGCGGTGGAGTCGGGTTTTGTTCAACTTTTGCTGCGCTGCCACCACAAGCATTGAGCACTAGGGTTAGTAACGCAGTCAATCCAAGTTGTTGTATTCGGGAGGGAAATAATAACCTCATATTTAGCTCCCTTTACAGTAATTAGCGGCATCGGCAAATACCCGTTTAATCTGATATCCACTTCCTTCGAAGTTATCCACCATTGCATCTACTTGTGCCCAATCTTCACTGTCTTGTGGTGCGCGCAAGCATACATTTTGAAAGACTTTTTTAACCTGACATTGAGAAAATTGTGCGCTGTGGGCAAGTTCTTGGCCCATGCTTTTAGCACCGTATCCACTACCTAGAAGACTCGCATCCCAACCCAAGTTTTTATTTAAACCTGCTCGCCAATAGTTGTCCCATTTGTCATCTTGAATCATAAATCCATAGGGGAAGTTATTGCCATTGATTTGGTGTTTAGCGGTGACTCTTGAACCGGTTTTTGGATCTACTTGACCCTCTGTGTTGTAACTTAAGCTGCCGTTTAAACCGTCAGGGTCGGTTTCGCTATCGTAGTTATATTCATAATACGCAAATGCCTGCGCTAAGGGATCCATTCCAGAGTGACAGCCAATACAGGAATTTAAAAATATTCGGCTATCACCACCGGGGCTTCGACTCACATCCTGTCGAATGCGATCAGGCACGCGGCTGGTGTCTTTCACGCCTTCCAAATCTGTGCATAAATGATTGATCAGGGTAAATCGGAACATGGCCCGATTCGTCCCGTCTTTGAAGAATGATTTTGCCGCAGCCCTGGTGGTTAACACCCCTGCGGTAGCACCTTCTGGTAATCCTGTGACCGCGGTTTGTGTCGTAGCAACTAGGCCGTCTTTGAGGTCTATCTCTTGATCCTCTAATGCCTGATAATGGGCGTTGTTATCTATGCCGTATGCAGGAATATCGAGTGTATTGTCGCCGACGTAAAGAATATTACCGCTTAATAACAAACGAAAATCTACATCATCCCTAGCCATGCCTATAACGGTTGCCGTGTAGTCATTCAAAGGTGCAAAAACGTCAGCTTCTTCATTCGTCCAAGGAGTCACCCAGTTTTTCAGGGTAACATTGTAAAAAGCCGAATTATCCATGGCTAAATAGGCGGCCTCTGAATTTTTTCCTTGCTCAATCAAACTGCTCATCTGTTCGAGAGTATTAGAGGTCGCTGGCACGCCCGTTAGGCGATTGTGCATGCGCTGAGCTTGTTCGGTGGGGCCAGCAAAAACACTCATGCTGAAGCACATAAGGGATAATGAAGCCCAACCAAAAAAGTGTCTAGTTAGTTTTTGCAGGAGGAATCTATACTCTCCCTTTTCTGATATTGCTGTTTCCAAGCTGGCGCTCCTCAATACGATACATCTAAAAATAGTCGAATTTGCCAGCAAGGGTAAATATGACAGTCTACTATTGGGTGTTAATTTTAATACCCAAATTACTTTTGGATTAAACAAGCTCAACAAATTATGAGGTTGTTTTTCAGATGGTCCACTCCTAAATAACCTTACGAATTCAGTTGCTCAACTTCACATCTTGAACCTAAGTTGTTGATCTTAAGCTAAGTAGCAGTTTTTAGGCCAGCTCAGTGATTACCGGCATTTGAGACTATTGTTTAGACTCCACTGGCAGTAAAAGCAATAAATTAGTCTTTATAGCACTACACAAAATATTAAAAGTATTTACTTTATCAACATAGTGCTATGAAAAAATAACAGAAAAACAGTAAGATACTGCATATTGATGACGAGTTTGATGGCGTGTTGAATCCGCTACACTCATTATAGCGTTAGCGCTGCATAGCGTTTTTATTCGTTTTTTATCGCTGTTTTATTCGCCCAGTGGATTCAATTAAGGTATTAAAAACTATCACTATGCATCAATCCTTAAATTGTTTTGTTAATCACTTAATGAAACACTTTAGCCTATAGAATACCGTTGAATTGTGGTTCAAATTAAATTGAACGAAGGATGTATTAACTGGTATCGGCGAGTTGTCGTGAAGCAGAGACAGTTTAAAGTTTTATGCTTACGATGGATAATTAATACTTTTGAGCTCCACAGAGCTTGAGTAAATAGTTAACACTCTAATCCAGTTGCGAAACAGTTAGTTTCCAACAAATGAAGGTTCAGCGATATTTATGTCACGTATTTTTAGCCGCACAGCAACAGAATTGATTCGCAACACTGCACTTTGTGTAGTTATCTGCGTTTTATTAGTGAGTTGTGGCGGGGAAAATCAGTTAATTTCGTCATCTCAAGAGCCCGATCCCGTGGTTATTGATGTACCTATAGCTTATGTCAAACGCCCGTTACCTTTAGATGAAGATGGCGTGTTAATCACTGACGACTTAAGACAACCTTTTGAATTTTTGCCCGGAGCGGCTTTATATATTAAGCCCCGTGCGTCCGCCAGTGCAGTGGAAACTAACATAACGGACCGCGCTTTTTTCACTGCAGAACAAATCGAACAAGCTACAGAACAAAATCCCTTAGCTGGTTACGACGTGAAAGATGTGGATGTGTCTTATGACTCTGAACGATTAGTTTTTGCTATGCGCGCACCGGAAATTGAAGGGCTAGATGATGATCAACAACCAACTTGGAATATTTGGGAATATAACCGTATTTCTGACCAATTGCGTCGCGTGATCAGCTCTGATATTCAAGCCGAAGAAGGGCAAGATACCGGGCCTACCTATTTGCCCGATGGTCGAATTGTATTTAGCTCAACCCGTCAAGCAGGGAATCAGGCAATATTATTAGATGAAGGCAAACCTCAGTATCTTGGTTTAGACGAAGGCTTAGATGAATATGCGTCAGTGATTCATGTGATGGAGAGTGATGGCTCCAACATTCAGCAAATATCTTTCAATCAAAGTCATGATTTGGATCCGGTTGTACTAACGAATGGTAAAATTTTGTTTAGCCGTTGGGATCAGGCTGGCAATAATAACAGCATCAATCTTTATCAAATGAACAGCGATGGCTCCGGTCTCGAGATTCTGTATGGCCGTCATAGTCATGCTAGTGAGCGCACAACCCAAAGTTTGCAGTTTGTAAAAGTCAGAGAATTACAAGATGGCAGCATATTAAGTGCGATCCGTCCGTTTGATAGTGACACTATTGGTGGTGATTTTGTCAGTATCGATTACATGAATTACATCGACAACAACCAAAGCATCGCTTCGCAAACAGGTTTATCTGGACCGGCACAAACCCCAGCCCTTTTTGATAATATTATTATTGATGGCAGCCTTTCGTTGGGTGGCCGATTTGCATCAGTTTATCCGCTGTGGGATGGCAGTGGACGAGTTATTTTTAGCTGGAGTCAATGTCGCGTTTATGATCCAGAGCAAGAAATTGCTGAGGGTGAAGTAGTTGAACGTAAAATTTTACCCTGTGACGATAGCCATCTTGAAAACCCAGATATTCAAGAAGCGCCGCTGTTGTTCGGTCTTTGGATGTATGACGGCAATGAAAATACCCAGCTTCCTATTGGTGTGCCTGTTGAAGGTGAAATGTATACCGAAGCGCTGGCGATGGAAGAGCGTGCTTTTCCTGGCAATGCACAAATAGCGGATGAATATGAACAAGCCTTGGCTGATGAAAATCTAGCAAAAGTGCATATTCGTAGTGTCTACGATTTTGCCGGTGTGGATTCTTCTGCACAGGGAATCGCGGCGATGGCCGATCCTACTCAAACACCGGTATTACAGCGTCCAGTGCAGTTTTTAAGGGTAGTCAAATCGGTTTCGATTCCCGATGACGAGGTGAAAGATTTTAGTAATTCCGCATTTGGTCGCAGTCGCAGTCAATTGATGCGTGAAATTATCGGTTATGTCCCTGTTCAACCTGACGGTTCAACCATGTTTGAAGTACCGGCAAATTTACCACTGGCGCTTAGTTTGGTCGATATTGATGGCAAGCGGGTGGGAGCGCGCCACCAAAACTGGTTACAGTTTGCTCCAGGTGAGGTCAAAACTTGTAACGGTTGCCATACACAACAAAGCACACTGCCCCACGGTCGTTTGAGTGCTGAAGCCGAATCCATAAATTTTGGCGCGACTTCCACAGGCGTTCCTTTCCCGAATACTAATCCAGCGTTATTTGCGGACTTGGGTGAAACCATGGCGCAAACTGCAGCCCGGATTAATGGAGCCGATTATCCACAACCTGACTTAGAATTTGTTGATATCTGGACTGATCCTGCGATAACCACGCCAGCGGAATCATTTACTTATTCCTACGCCGACTTATCCTCACCGTTGCCAATTACTGCAGCCTGCGCGACAAATTGGACAAACCTGTGTCGGATTCAAATCAATTATCCCGAATCTATCCATCCCATTTTTGAGGTAACACGTGAGGTGTTTGCTGATGATGGTGTCACGGTAGTCGAAGATAACACCTGTGTGAGCTGTCATTCGCCAACAGATGAAGCTGAAATGCCTCGAGTGCCTGTTGCTCAATTAGATTTGAGTGGTTCGGTTTCTACCGACAACCCAGATTATCTCACTAGCTATCGTGAACTGATGTTTGCCGATGTTGAGCAAGAATTAAATGAAGGCGCCATTATTGATCGCCTAGTACAGGTGTTTGATGCCAATGGTGACCCCGTTTATGAACTAGATGAAGATGGAGAACTAATTCTTGATGCTGAGGGCAACCCAATTCCAATCTATCGAACGGTAACTGTGGCCAATACTCTAAGCACTAATGGAGCTCGCAGCAGCGCAGCCTTCTTCACGCTCTTCGAGGATGGTGGCAGTCATCAGGGATGGTTAACTAAATCTGAACTGAAACTAATCGCTGAATGGCTGGATATTGGCGCTCAATACTATAATAATCCCTTTGCAGCTCCGGCAGATTAGTTGATGGAAAGTATGGCAAAGTGGATCGCCCTTATCGGGTTAATGTTAATAATAAATACGGCGCATGCCGAAGAACAGTTGCCTGAAGTGCAAATTGTTGAGCCTTATATCGATATGCGCACAGGACCCGCTGTAGGTTATCCAATTTTTCACGTAGCTGAAAAAGGCGAATGGATCAGTATTCTTAAACGTCGCACTAGTTGGTTTAAGGTACGCACTCAAAAAGGCAAAGAAGGTTGGGTGTCGTTAGATGAACTCAAGCTTACTGTGAGCAGTCAGGGTGAGCCTGTACAGATAGAAGATGGCAGTTTTAGTAGCTATCAACAACGTGATTTTGAATTGGGCGCCAGCGGTGGCTCACTAGAAGGTGTGCCGTCGTTAAGTATTTTTGGTGCTTGGGTCGTCACCGAGAATATTGCCGCAGAACTGAGTTATAGCCAAGCATTGGGGGACTTTTCTGAAAACCAATTTGGGTTGCTAAGTGTGACCCACACAACGTTTCCAGAGTGGCGATTATCGCCGTATTTTCGCCTTGGTTTTGGACAAATTAAAACCAAGCCTACAGCTAATTTAGTGCAATCAGGTGAAGAAACTCGAACCAACGATTTATTGGTTGGTGGGATTGGGGTGCGGTATTACCTAGCGCAGAATTTTGTCGTGAAATTCGAATATCAAAACTTACTTGCGCTGACTGAGCGTGATGAAAATGAGGAGCTTGAAGAGTGGAAACTCGGATTTGCAGTTTTTTTCTAGGGGTCATTTTAATTAGTACAGGCAATTTTGCTTATGCGCAGGCAGATGATCGAGCTGCGGTACAAAACGTGATTGAGCCTGATCTAAAACGCAGAGATATAAATGAGTCGAATATTGATACTGAAGATTTCGAAATTGGCTTATTCGCTGGCGTGATTAGCATCGAAGACTTTTCATCTAGCTCATTAGTTGGAGCACGATTAACTTACCACATTAATGAAGATTTTTTTGTGGAGGCTAGTTATGGTCAAGCAACAGCAGGCGAAACGAGTTTTGAGTTATTAAGTGGCGGCGCGCCTTTCTTAACTGAAGACGAACGAGAATATAGTTATTACGACCTGTCACTGGGTTATAACCTCAATGGCGAAGTGTTTTTAAGCCGTGATTGGGTGTTCAACTCTGCCACTTATTTTACGCTAGGCGCAGGTAGTACAGAATTCGGCGGCGATAATCGTTTCACCGTCAGTGTAGGAGCAGGGTATCGGTTGTTATTAACTGACTATTTTGCAGTACATGTGGGGCTAAAAGACCACATTTTTAATAGTGAAATCATTGGCGAAGAAAAAACAACGCACAACATCGAGTATGGACTCGGTGCCACGTTTTTCTTTTGAGCCTAATAAATAACAGAATATTTGACGGAGTATTGTCATGAATTCAAAACCCTTATCTAACTTTGTTTTATTGTTTATCGCTGTGATGTCTTTAACCATACTAACAGCCTTTACCGCAGGAGCTGCCGAGTTGCAATCAGCGCCAGATTTCACCTTGAAAAGTAATAGCGGTGAAAATTTGCGACTTGAAGAGCAGCAGGGCAATGTGGTCATAGTCAATTTTTGGGCTTCTTGGTGTGCTCCTTGCCGTGAAGAGTTACCGCATTTTGATGCTATGCAAAAAGAATATGAAGATCTTGGTTTTACCGTTTTAGCCGTGAATGTTGATGAGTACCCTGAAAAAGCGAATAACTTGCTCAATGACATTCCCGTTAGCTTTCCGGTCTTGTTCGATAATCAGGATCAAGTGAGCAAGCTTTATGATGTAAGAGCAATGCCAACGACTGTGATAATCGACCGTGATGGTAATAAACGTTTAACCCATTACGGTTATAAAAGCGGTGACGAAGCTAAGTATGAGAAGGTCGTTAAAGCGCTACTTCGAGAGTAAGCACTTACTTTTATAATTGGCTAGATTTTAAAAAATAAAATACACAAGGATTGATGATGAAAAAACAACTGCTTCGATACAGTATGGGTGGCTTGATTTTCACCAGCGTGCTGTTTGTCAGCGGCTGTGCAACTTCCATTGAGCCATGGGTGAAGCCCTATGAACGCGACAATTTGGCTGACCCAATTATGAGTGCAAATCGCAATCCTGTATCTTTTAGTTATACAATGCATGCGTTCCAAGCGCGCGAAGGTGCTCGTGGTGCGGAAGGCGGTGCTGGTGGTGGTTGTGGGTGCAACTAGGGTGAACACTAATATGAACAACCCCATGCTGGTTATTTACATCCTAATGCCATTGTTGTTGATGGTTTCTAGTACCAGTTACGCAGCAGTTTTACCGCAAGAACGTGCTGATGTGATGTATCACTCCTATGAAGGCGATGGTATGTCCATTGATGGCCCATCGGTGTTGGTGCGCAAACAAATCGGTAATAAAGTGTCGGTTTCAGCAAACTACTATGTAGACATGATTTCCGGCGCATCCATCGATGTATTAGCCACAGCCAGTCCTTACGAAGAAGAGCGCACTGAACATAGCGTGGGGGTTGATTTCCTTCACAATAAAACCTTAATGAATCTTAACTTTACCAGCAGTTCCGAAAACGATTTTGAAGCTCGGTCGGTGCATTTTGGTATTTCTCAAGATTTTTTCGGCGACTTAACCACCTTAAGCATGGGTTATTCAAAAGGTTGGGATGAAGTGGGCAAACGCGGTGATGACAATTTTCTTGAAGAAGCTGAACGTCAACAATTTCAATTCGGTATAACCCAAGTACTCACAAAAAATATGATTGTTGGTATCAACTTCGAAAACATTTCAGACGAAGGTTACTTAAATAATCCCTATCGTGCAGTGCGTTACGTTGATCCGACCGCCGATCGGGGATATCGTTTCGAAACGGAAGTTTATCCAAATACCCGTACCAGTAACGCCGCCGCAATCAATTTGAATTACTATTTACCTTATCGAGCCAGCATTTATGGTGAAGCGAGAGTCTTTTCAGATACTTGGGGAATAGATGCCAATAGTTACAAAGTTGGTTATATCCATACATTTGGTGACAATTGGATTTTGGATTTACGGGTTAGGCAATATCAACAAGGTAATGCCGATTTTTATCAAGATCTATTTGCTCGCAGCGCTGAATTTAATTTTCGTGCCCGTGACAAAGAAATGAGCTCATTTAAAAATACCTCTGTTGGTTTGAGTGTCACCTATGAATACCGATTTTCTCAGAGTTCTTGGGTGAAAAAAGGTACGATAAATTACGAATTAGACCATCTGCGCTTCCAGTATGATGACTTTAGAAATGTTTTGGCCGATGCACCTGTTGGTGAAGAGCCTTTATTTGAATTTTCTGCCAATGTGACACGCTTATTTGTGTCGTTTTGGTATTAGGGAACGAGATGAAACTGATGACTTTACGCACTTTTATGCTGACTATTTTGTTGTTCTCGATTGCATTTCAAGGCAATGCGCAGCAATCAGATGTCACTGAACAACAGACGGTTGCAAAGCAATTACAACAATTAAGAAAAGAGGTGATTGCGCTTAATCGAGATTTGTTTGTACTTGAGGAGGATTTGCTTTTCCCATCAAGCACTCAAGTTGTGGTGTACCTTTCCGTGGATGTAGGTACTTACTTCAAGTTAGATGCGGTGGAATTGAAAATTGACGACAAAGTCGTAACCGAATACCTCTACACAGACCGTCAAGTCGATGCGCTCTACCGTGGTGGTGTGCAACGCTTACATATTGGCAATTTAGCACAAGGGGAACATCAGATTAGTGCGTTTTTTATTGGCTTAGGTCCACAAGGGCGTGAATTTAAAAGAGCGACTAGCTTAACCTTCACTAAAGACTCCGATGCCAAAGCGTTGGAGCTCAATATTAATGACCAAACTGGGAAGCAGCAACCTGAGTTCACAGTGGTAGAACTTTAGTGATTGGAATTTTGTTCAATGGTTAAAAAGTTTTTAATCCTACGAAATTCAATGTTGTCAGTGTTCGCCTGGCTGATGCTCAGTGGACCGGTTTTGTCGGCACAAAAATGTGACACCGTCTTAGTCGATAAAGCATATCAAGAAATTTTGTATTTCTACTTCCAACACGACTTTTATCAAGCCTTAACCCAATTTGATATACTCCAACAAGCCTGTCCTGACTCGTTATCAAAAATTACTCAGCCAGGAGTCGATCCGCAGCTACTCAAAGGTGGCATTAGCTTAGCTTATGGCCTAGATGACCAAGCGGCTGAGATTTTTAATCAGTTATTGACTAAAGCCGCAACCTTGGAGACACAAACTCAAGCTTGGTTTTTGTTAGGTAAATCATTGTTTGAAAAGCAGCAATACCAAGCTGCATCGACTATTTTGAATAAGATCAATATAGATAATGCTGACCAATATCTACAAACACAAGACAAAGACCAATGGTTATATATGCAAAGTCAGCTGTTCAATTGGCAGACCAGCCAATCTATTACTGTGGCTCGGGACAACAGCTATTGGTTAAATGAATTATCTGATGATTCGGTTTTTCGCCAATACGTGATTTATAATCAAGGTTTGCATCAACTGCAATCTAATCAGTATGCGCAAGGGATTGAAACCTTAGAACAAATTGGCTTATCCGATAGCAGTTTTTTGGACGACTTGCTAGGTGGATGGTGGTCACCGTTAACCGTAGTCGACCAAACTGAAACCGATGCACTGCGAGACCGAGCTAATCTAACAATTGGCTATGCCCATCTTAAAAATCAGCAAGCATTAAATGCATTAGACGCCTTTAATCGAGTTCGACTTGATAGTTTAGATTCTGACTCAGCATTACTTGGTTATGGTTGGGCTGCCGCGCAAAGAGAAGAATATCAAATCGCTTTATCGGCTTGGCAACGTTTACAACAACAACCGCGCAGCAACGAATATGTAATGGAATCGTATTTGGCTTCAGCCTATGCGTTTGAACAGGCATTTGCACCGACTCAAGCATTGGATAATTTACAGCGAGGATTAAAACGCTTTGCCCTAGAAAAAGATTTATTACGTGCCCATCAACAGGAAATTGACGACCAATATTTTATTCAATTGGCGAAGACCAAGGATTGGTCACTGCAAATACCTGCCCATTTATCATCGATAATGCTCAGTAGCGCATTTCGGAATAAAATAGCTTGGCTGGAAGAGAGTTTAACTCTGCAAGCGCGGTTTGAACGCTGGCAACAGCAGCTTGATACATTCAGTCTAATGTTGGATGAGCGTCAACAAGAAGCGCAGTCACGACAGCAGGCCCTTAAACAAAACGATTTATTGTCTAAATTGCAACAATACCAAATGTTACGAGATTCGCTGCAGGCGAAGTTAGTACAATCTTCAACTGAGCCCAAAATATTAGCCGAGCAGCAAGAGCTGGATTGGCAAGCACGACTTGAACGCGCTCAGCAACGACATAAAGATGTTAGTGATGCTTGGTTAACGTTGAATAAAAAACCTTTGAAACCTCTCTATGCAGACCGTCTAAAACGGTTAGAAGGAATAATGATTTGGAATGCTTCTGAGTCTTACTCTAAAAGACGTTGGCAAGCACAGAAATTGTTAAACGAATTGGATGAATTGATTGCGCAAACCGCACAACAGCAAGCACAACTCATCGCTCGACTAAATCAGACACCTGAATACCCTGCGCAGCGACAACGGATCGCACAACTACAAGAAAATCTTGAGGTGCAGCAGCGACGCAATCAATCTATACAAAGCCAACAGTTGGCAAGTTTAAATTTGTTATTTGTGGAACAAATAAATCAACAAATTGCGCAATTGGAAAGTTATGAGTTACAGGCCCAGTTAGCCGTAGTAAGACTTAACGATAAAGCCTATAGAAAAGCCGAAGCTGACAAACAGGGGGCAAAACAATGAGCCAACTTGTTTATTTTTCACGACTATTTTCAGTCCGTACGCTTCGTTCGTTAGTCTTGCTTATCAGTACTTTTTATTTGCTCGCGTGTGCAGGCATGTTTGACGAACCACCAGCGGTCAATTCTGTGGAAAAACGTAAAACGCTGGGAGAATTCTACTTTGAGCCTGTGACTTTGAATCATGACCCCTTGCCCGATCAGGGACTAAAGACATTGCGCGATGCGTACGTGAGTTTACTGGATATCGTCGAGGATCAAGAAACCATAAAAATCGTACAATATCGTCTGGCGGATTTAGAAGTATTGCTCGCTGAGCAACTGCAAGAGGTTGGTTCCGCTCCCATGGATAGGGGTGTTTATGACCTTGCAATTACCCAATATCAATCAATTTTGGAACGTCATCCTGAACAAAAGGAAAATGCAGAGGTTCTTTATCAATTAGCCAAGGCCCATGATTTGCAAGGTGAGTCGCAGCAGAGTTTGCAAGTAATAGATAGGCTTTTAAGTAAATACCCTCACACCCTTTATTTAGCTGAATTGCAGTTCAGACGCGGTGAAATTCTATTCAACAATAAAGATTACAGTGCGGCTATTCAGGCTTATCAGACCGTGCTCGAGCAAGGCCCTTATACTGACTACTTCATGACCGCAGCCTATATGTTGGGCTGGAGCTATTTTAAAGTCGAACTTTATCAAGATGCGTTATTGGCCTTTACTCAACTACTGGATCAAAAATTACCCAATAGCGTGATAGATTTTCAGATGTTGAGACAATTGAATGCTGAACAGCAATTAGAAAAATTGCCGGTTGGAGAAAAGCGGCTAGTCAACGATAGTATTCGTATCATGGCGCTGCTGTTTTCATATCAAGGCGCTGAGCAAAGTATTAAAGCTTTCTATCAGCAAGTAGGCGAACGCCATTACGAAAATTTAGTTTACGACCGTTTAGGCCAACAATTTTTAAACGAAGATCGCTTTAGAGATAGTGCTTTAGTGTATCGAGGTTTTACTGACGTTCATCCAGAGCATAATCAAGCGCCGGTGTTTGCGGTAAAACAAATTGATGCATACATTATTGGTAAATTCCCAACATTCGTATTACCGGCCAAACAAGATTTTGTTGACCAATACGGTATTAACGGACCATTTTGGCAAGATTGGGGACAACTGATTCAAGAAGATGTAAAACCTTTCTTGAAAGCTTATATTCAAGAACTTGCGCAGTACGAACATAGTAAAGCGCAATTGTTAACCAAGGCCGCCAACCAACCAACGGAAGAGCAGTTAGATAAGGTAGATGACAATCTTCAAAAAGCACAAATTGCTTACGCTCAGGCGGCTAGTTTGTACCGCGAGTTTATTGAAACCTTTCCTCACGATGACTTAACACCGCAAATTACCTTTAATTTGGCAGAAAGCTTATTTGAAGCTCAAAATTATCAACAAGCCATCACCGCCTATGAAAGATATGCTTACGAATATCTTAATGAACCCAGAGCTGCAGAAGCAGGTTATGCGGCGATTTTATCATTTAGGGCTCTACGAGAAACCTTGACTGATGTTGCCGCGCAACAACACTGGAAGGATGAACAACTTGCTAGCCAACAACAATTTGTCAGTCGATTTAGTGATGATCCTAGAGCCGTGGATGTGCAGTATGACACCATGCAACAGCTATTTGATTTACAACGTTATTTGCCAGCAATCAAAAGCGCAGAAGTTGTTTTGTCTTGGCAGCCAGAGGTCAGTGAGGAACGAAAAATGGCCGGTCAATTAGTGATTGCCCATAGTGAGTTTGCGCTGCAACAATATCAACGAGCTGAATTGAGTTACGAACAAATTTTGGCTGAATTAAACCAAGATGATCCTCTATATAAGGACATGCTTGAACGATTGGCCGCCAGTATTTATAAACAGGCGGAAGGGAATCTCGCAAAACAATATGTCGCCTTAGCGATCGAAGACTTTTTGAGAGTCATTGCCAAGGCTCCTACCAGTAGCGCTCGTGTCAACGCACAATATGATGCGGCAACCTATTTGATGGAGTTGAAGCAGTGGCCAGAAGCAATAGGGTTGTTAGAAGATTTCAGAGTACGTTTTGCTGCCCATTCGTTAGCTGAAAACATTCAAGATAAACTGATATTTGCCTATCAACAAAACCAAAACTGGCTGCCTGCTGCTAACGAATTAAAACAATTGTGGCAAGCTAATCCAGATTCAGAAGAAGGTCGCGAAGCTCTGTATATTGCTGCCCAATATTATCTTAAGGCCGAGCAACGGGATGCTGCACTTGATAGTTATCGCACCTATGCTCATCGTTATCCGCTGCCATTTGACCAAGTCACTGAAGCACGTTTTCAAATGAGTGAGTTTTATGCGCAAAGCAACGAACAGGCGAAACGACGATTTTGGCTCAAAAAGCTAATTCAAGGTGATGAGCAAGCGAGTGAAGCCCGCACAGACCGTTCACGCTATCTTGCAGCAATGGCTTCTATGGTCTTTGCTGAGGATGACGTACAGGCGTTCAACCGCGTCAAGTTATCCTTGCCCTTGAACAAGAGTTTAACTAAAAAACGCCAAGTATTAGATAAAGCGCTCGATTCTTTAAATGCAACACTGGAATACAAAATCGCTGAATTTAGTACAGTGGCTAATTTTAAAATTGGTGAAATATATGGACAGTTAGCCCGGGACCTAATGGACTCTGAGCGACCTAAAGGCTTGTCTGAGTTGGAATTGGAGCAATATAATATTCTTCTTGAAGAACAAGCCTATCCGTTTGAAGAGCAGGCTATTGGTATCCATGAAGCGAATATTCAGCGCACTTGGCAAGGGGTATACGATCGCTGGGTGAAGGAAAGCTTCGATGCGTTGCGTAAACTGTTACCTGGCCGTTATAACAAACAAGAACAGTTATCGGAGGCCACTAATGCGATCTTCTAACGCGCAGGTAATGAACAAATTTTGGCATTCTGTTGGCTGTTTTTATGCACTATTGGGCTTGATTGTGTTGTTACCTGGTTGTGCCAGTATGGACAGTCTTTTTAGCTCGCCATCGACCTCTGAATCTGCGTCTCAAGAAACGTTGAGTGAGCAACAAACTAATAGCAATGCTATAACCCCAGACGTTGCCCTTTTGGATCCCATGCAGGTCAAGGTATTAGCATTAAAATCCCAACCAAATTTATATTTGTCAGGCTCTACTGCGGTAAAAGCGTCAGTTAAATACCAATTTGACCAAGCCCTAGCCGCGAAGCAGGCGGGAAATCTCAAACAGGCCAACCAGTTATTGCAAAGATTGATTAGCCTAGAACCCACATTATCCGGTCCTTGGGTACAGTTAGGTGATCTGAAAATGCAACAATTTGCAGACACCGAGAATAACCACGAAGAACAAAAAAAAGCCTATTTAGTTGCTGCTAAGGCGGATTATGAAACGGCCCTTGGCTTGAACCAACATAATTATTTTGCGCATAATCGTTTAGCCAAAGTATTCCGAGAAATGGGCGAGTTTGAGCTAGCTGAACAGCATTATCAATATGCTATTAGCAGTTATCCTGCTTATGACAATGCCTATTTAAACTTGGGAATATTGTATGATTTGTATCTGGGTAAAAAGCAACTAGCACTTGAAAACTACGAGCTTTATCAAGCTTTACAGGACAAGCCTAAACGACAAGTTAGGGGCTGGATAGCTGATTTACAGCGGCAGATTGCAAAATCTCAAAATGGAGTTAACAAATGAAAATTAGACGCAAAATGTTAAGCTTCTCATTCATTACTTTGTTCAGTTCTGTTAGTGTGTTTGCGCAATCTGAGCAGCAACCCTTAGATACTAATCAAGACGAGACAAAATCCAATCAAATAGTCACTGAGGTAAACGGAAAAATACTGATCCAAGATACAATTCGAGGTAATAGGGAACAGCCAAGAGTGTTATCAATTGTGCCTTGGCAACCTCCGCGAGATAAGGCATCCCTACCGAGCCCTTTTGTAAAACGAATAGAACAAGACTTTATGCCTTTAGATCGTGAAGAGTTCACCCGCAAAGTGGAACACTTTGAACGCGCTACGGGTAAAAAATAAAACAATAACTGGCTAACACCCGAGTAGTAAGTTATTAAAATGATTAACTGTGTGGATAATCACATACGCTAAAAACAGACAGCAATGCGTAGACTGTCGGTATTGCAAAATTAAGGTAATTTTATGGATATTATAGTTCGCTTCTTTCAAGAAGGTGGTTCCTTTATGTTTCCCATTGCTGTGGTTCTGGCATTAGGAGTCGCTATCGCAATTGAGCGCTACGTGTTTTTAAGCAAGGCGAAAAAAACCAATCAAAAAGCATTCAAGTTAATCGAACCTATGTTGGAATCTGCCAACTATGAAGGCATTTTGAATTTTGGCAAAACGAATAAAGCGCCCATCAGTCGTATCATTGGCGCCGGTATCGCCAGAATGTCGTTGAGCCAACGCCGTGAAGATATTGAATACGCCATGGAAGAGGGCTTGATGGAGACGACGCCGCGTTTAGAGAAGCGCACAGCTTACCTAGCTACATTGGCAAATATATCTACTTTGTTAGGCTTGTTAGGGACTATTATTGGTCTTATCGCTGCATTTTCAGCCGTTGCAACTGCCGATCCATCAGAAAAGGCTAGCTTACTTTCACAAAGTATCTCTGTGGCCATGAATACAACTGCATTTGGCTTGATAGCGGCTATTCCGCTGTTGGCTTGTCATTCTATATTGCAAACTAAAACCACTGAGATTATTGATAGTATGGAAATGGCTGGGGTGAAGTGTTTAAACACCTTGATGGGACGCCAGGCAATTTCTACCCGTTCACGTAACACGGATTAATTCCATATGTTGGGCAGAAAAAAACGTCTGCAAAAGCAGGATGCGGAATTAGATATCACTTCATTTATGAATTTGATGATAGTTTTAGTGCCTGTGTTACTGATGATGATGGTGTTTTCTCGAATTACCGTTTTAGAACTGACGTTACCAGAACTTGGTGAAGCCTCAGAGCAAACTGATTTGGATGAAGAAGACAAACAGTTGGAAATTATCGTGCGTCACTCAGGTCTCGAAGTTTTTTATCCCCAAGGGTATTTAGTTAAATCGATTCCAAACTTGGATCAAGAGTATGATTATGAAGCGCTGCAATATGTGTTAAAACAAATTAAACAAACGCTCAAAAATCAAGAATTGGAAAAGAACCAAGCCACATTGTTGCTAGAACATGACATACCTTATCAGGTCATAGTGGCATTAATGGATACCACCCGTTCATATGAAGACGTCGTAGTGGCATCTGTGGTTCAAGCTGAATTGTTTCCACAAATTTCATTGGGTGATGCGCCACTAGAAGACGTTTCTAACCAATCGAACCAAACCCCATAGCAGAGGATTAGCGATGAAAAAATCAGTACGCGCCTCTCGCATGGAGAGACATCACAAGCGCATGGCACAAACGTCCAAACTAAGTTTGGTATCGTTAATGGATATTTTTACGATTCTGGTATTTTTCTTAATGTTTAATGCATCAGATGTGCAGGTTTTACAAACTGATAAAAGTGTTAAATTGCCAGAATCTACAGCCGATACGGCAGCCCAAGAAACCTTAGTTTTGCTGGTAAATGCCAAGCATATTTTACTGCAAGGTCAAAAAATGGCTGACGTTGCTCAGGTGATGTCACAATCTGATGAGATCATTCCTGCACTCGAAAAAGAGCTAGCCTATCAAAAAAGTCGCACAAAAATTATTGCGGTTGACAGCAGTGAAGAACAAGATCCAAATGAGATTGCTCGAGCGATTACCATAATGGGTGATCAGGCCATTCCTTACAGTTTACTTAAAAAAATAATGCAAACTTGCGCGCAAGCGGGCTATACCAATATATCTCTTGCGGTAGAGCAACAACTACCAGCTGAGGGGGATAAATGAGTTCCCTAAGTCATTATCAGTTTAGAAGCCAGTTGCCCTGGTCTTCTAGTGAGCAGGAAAACAAATTTTTCAGCAAATTAACCATTGGGGTTTTAGCGATTACCTTTATGCTGGCCCTAATCGTTAAATTGCAGCAGTTACCAGAGCAAACCCGAGAAGAAAAGGAGCGGGTTCCGCCCCAGTTGACTAGAATTATCGAGGCTCAAAAAGTTGAACCACCTAAACCTATAGAGCCGCCTAAACCCATTCCGGAAGAGATTCCTGAGGTTAAAAAAGAGCAGCCAAAAGAACCGCCCAAGCCACCAAAGCCAGAAAAAAAGGCAGAAAAACCGAAAGAAAAACCGCAACCTAAAGTCGAGGTGAAAAAACCAACTGACGCAGAATTAGCCAACCAAGCTAGGGAAAAAGCCAGTCAAAGCGGTTTGCTACAATTTACCGATGATTTGAACAGTATGCGTGAGCAAGCCAATATAAATAATTTGGCGGATACCGAAATGATCAAAGGTGCAGGCAAAACTAATGAACAGCAACGTGCTTTTGTGGGCAAAAAAGTGGCAGATAAAAGTGGCGGTTTAAACACCAGCGATTTATCAACTGACGTGGGAGCAAGAGGCCAATTAGCTGGCCGTAAAACCACAGAATTTGATGCCCCCAATGAAGGTTTAGCGTCTCTTGCTGCTAAAGAGCTAGTCACCGAAGATACTGTGCTAGGCAGTCGAGATATTGAATCGATTCGTAAAGGTTTTGATGTCAACAAAGGTGCCTTGTACACCATTTATCGTCGAGCTTTAAGAGATGATCCCAGTTTACAGGGAAAAATTACGGTTAACCTAGAAATCGCCCCTGATGGTTCTGTGACCAAAGTAAAACTGGTATCTAGTGAATTGGACTTTCCAGAGTTGGAAGAAAAGTTACTTAATCGGATTCGATTGATGAACTTTGGTGCTGATCAAGTAACCGCTACGATTTTGGATTACTCCTTAGACTTTTTCCCATTTTAATTCTCAATATCCTGTAGCACGGGCTTTAGCCCGTGGCGTATGCGATTCAACCAATCCACGGCATAAATGCCGCGCTACTAATGTCTGTAGCACGGGCTTTCGCTCGCGGTAAACAATTCAACCTATCCACGGCATAAATGCCGTGCTGCTAATGTTTGTAGCACGGGTTTTGGCCCGTGGTGACCAATTCAACCAATCCACGGCATAAATGCCGCGCTACTAATGTCTGTAGCACGGGCCTTAGCCCGTGGCGAACATCAAATTCCACAACGCTTTTTTTACCGGCGACAAAATATTGTATCTAATCAGCAATCAACGTAAACTGCGCGCCAGAGCTGGTCAAGACAATCGCCGCTTTGTTACCTTTTAGGTTTTCAAAGGGGAGGAAAGTCCGGGCTCCAACGGGCAGGGTGCCAGATAACGTCTGGGCGGCGTGAGCCGACGACAAGTGCAGCAGAGAGGATACCGCCTAAGCGCGTAAGCGCCGGTAAGGGTGAAAGGGTGCGGTAAGAGCGCACCGGGCCACTGGTAACAGTTGGTTGCAAGGTAAACTCCACCCGGAGCAAGACCAAATAGGGTTCCTTATGGTGCGGCCCGCATCGGAACCGGGTAGGTTGCTTGAGCCAGTGAGCGATTGCTGGCCTAGATGAATGATTGTTAATCTCTTTGAGAAATACAGAACCCGGCTTAATGACCAGCTCTAACTTTTCCCGCTTTATTTGTTTTTCCTTAAATAAACCTTCTAAGTACATAAAAATTATAGAGTTATTAAAGTGAATGGGGTAAATTCAGTTAAATGGGTTTATGTCGGCACCTGTATTATTAATTCGCTTTATATTAGGAACGTAAATGAAAGGAACTATTCTCGATTTTCAGCCAGACTCTAAACAAGGTGTGATCTGCGCCGAAAATAAACGTTTTACCTTTAGTATGGATGAATGGAAATACAGTCAGTCGGCTCGTCCTGGACAACATGTTGAATTTAGTGCGCACTTGGGAAAAGCGAAAGAAATCAAGGCACTTTATAAAGCACCAAATGCAATCGTACTAGCATCAGACGCCGAAAATGCAGTTAAACGATCAAAATGTGCCGTGGCGTCTTTACTGTTTGGTATCCTTAGTCTATTTTTCTTTAGCTCTTTATTGGCGGTGATCTTTGGTCACATAGCTCGCTCTAAAATACGTCACAGTCATGGTAAATTGATAGGTAACAAAATGGCTCTGTGGGGGTTATGGTTAGGATATATCGGTATTATTATTAATATTATTTTCTTTATTATCCTTGCCGCACAATCAGGTAGTGGATATTGAAAAAGGCAATATTTCGCCATACTGCCCTATTGTTGCCGTTTTATCAGGATACACAATTGAGCCATCCAAATTGCTGTTAAACAGTCACTATCATTTAATCTAATTGTGTTTTTATGATTATTGATTAACTATCTGAATTTATTAGCTAAATTAACGGTTGTTTAGTTGCTTCTTAATGTGCTCAAAACGTCCGAACAGATACTTGTAGTGCCTGTGATGGTTATCGCTGTTGGCACACAATCTGCTAATTCATTCGCATAATCATCTGTTTTGAATTGACCATTGATATGCAAATATATTCCCAACCACTTTCTTTATTTGATTATATCGGTAATCAAACCCAATCGAATCAAGATCTTGAAAATATTGCCCAAGCTAATAAACAAGATATTAAAGGTGGTTTAGCTGTTTTAAACACTGGCTTAGCTAATCAAGAATTTGAAGAAACCTTAAAGTTACTTGAAAAAGGTGAAATCGACTTAGACTTGAATACTGTCGAAAATTACTATCAATTTAATCAGAATAAATTGAACAAGGAAATCGAACAATTATTTGCCCAGTATGACGGCATAGACAGCCTTAAAATTAGTGTCGAGAACGAAAAGCTAACCGTCATTGGTGACAGCCCATCCGCTGAATCATTACAAGGTTATCTTGATCGCGATAGTCGACTAAACGACTTAGTACAACAAACTTCAAAATTATCCCAGTTTGTTGAATGGGGTAAAGCTAAAGAGCAAGCGGCAGTTTATCAGCAGGAAAATATGCCAGAAGAGACACTTATTGATTATTTAAAAGAAGCCAGAGACGTAGTCAACAATGTAAATGAACTCACTGTGACTGCAACAGGTGGGGATTTTGCCTCTCACGGTCATACCGATATACTAACTAAAAAGTATTCTACCTCTGAAAACTAAATACTTTTAAAAACCAGCACTGATATTCATTAATCCGCTTTTCGTTATCGTTGTCATTGAATTT
The DNA here is from genome assembly GCF_040370605.1 of Aliiglaciecola sp. NS0011-25. Lineage (NCBI taxonomy): Bacteria > Pseudomonadati > Pseudomonadota > Gammaproteobacteria > Alteromonadales > Alteromonadaceae > Aliiglaciecola > Aliiglaciecola sp. NS0011-25. The sequence goes on along the minus strand of NZ_BAABWR010000003.1, from coordinate 166,338 downwards.
ATGTCGATGCGGGCATTTTTGATTTATATTAATGTTTGCGACATTTTATTCGAATAAAATGCTGTTTAGTCTTTAGTCTAATTGTTAATCAATAAAGAAGTAGGGTAGATTGGTTAAAATATATACCTTTATTCATATTGGTTATCCAAAATTCATTCAGAGGTTGATATCAACAAGACCATTATCCCGACAATACTCGATATAGAGGCCAGTGGTTTTGGGAGCCATAGTTATCCAATTGAGGTGGGCGTTGTGACTTATTTGTCGCAGCGCTATTGTCGATTGATACAACCAGAAGCTGATTGGCATCATTGGACACAGGAAGCTGAGGACCTACACGGTATTTCTCGAGATGTATTACTGCAAAAAGGTACTGCTGCATCCCAAGTATGCGAAGATTTGAATAACCTGTTGAGAGGTCAAACCGTTTATTCTGATGGTTGGGTGGTGGACTACCCTTGGCTGATCAAACTTTTTAGTGCTGGTAAACAGCACATGAAATTCAAATTTAGTCCGTTAGAAAATATTCTGTCTGAAAATCAAATGGAACTTTGGCATGATACCCAAGAGAACTTAGTTAAAAGCATGGATTGTCGACGTCACAGGGCCAGTTGTGACGCAGAGTTAGTTCAGAACGTATATATGCAAACTCAGCACGATACTGAACTGACTAACTCTACTTCATTTCATTTTTAATGTTTAGCTGCGTACTCTTCTACTTCACGCCAAACGCGAAGTAAATTTGTTCCGAGTATTTTAGCAATATCAGATTCGCTATAACCCTTATCCAATAGGCCTTGAACTAAGTTTGGATAAGCAGATACATCTTTCAAACCTATGGGCAATGAATCGCCAACACCATCGTAATCTGAACCAATACCAACATGATCAATGCCAACCAATTTGACAACATGGTCGACGTGCTCTACGACCGTATCAACATTGGCATAGGGGAAAGGATTGTTTTTGAAATACTGTTCTTCAAAATTCTCTAACTCAGCACTGTCTGCACCAAACTCCTCTTCAATGGCTTTACGCTTTTCACCCATAGTGATGCGCCAACCTCTGGACACTTGGTCGACAAAGGTAGAACCGAAATTGATCATGACTACACCGCCGTTTTCGGCCAAGGCCACTAACATTTCGTCGGTCATATTACGTTCAAAACCCGGAGTAAAGCGGCGCAAGGATGAATGGGAAGCAATAACTGGCGCTTTACTCAACTCTATTACTTGGTAAAAGGCATCATCTGAGACATGGGAAATATCTATCATAATTCCGATGTTGTTCATTTCGCCAACCAGTTCTTTACCAAATGGGCTCAGGCCTTTCCATTTTTTGCGAAGATCGTATGAAGAATCGGAAATGTGATTGGCTAATGAATGGGCTAAGGTGATATATCGGATACCGCGGTCATAGAAGGTTTTCAGGTTTTCCATGTCTCCTTGCAGCGGTGAACCATTCTCCATACCCATAGGCAAAGAGATTAAGCCTTGAGCAAATTGTTTTTCAACATCAGCTGGTGATTTTGCTATGGCAAACTTATCTGGGGCTCTACCTACGATGGCTTCAACGTAATCAATTAATTTGTGAGCTAAGGCCGTGGATTTTGGGGAGTCATCTAAAGATGCTGGAATATAAATTGACATAAAAGGAGCGTTTAGTCCGCCTGCTTTAGCTCTAGGGTAATCGAAATCCCCAGAATCAGTGGCGACAGTCACATCTTCCCATTTTTGCTGTAGACGATAAGGTACATCAATGTGACCATCGACTAAAATATATTTTTGAGTCAGTTCAGTGGCTTTTTTTGAAGCATGAAATTCACTATCAGACGCAGTGACACAACCGCTCAATGCCAACGCTATACAAATCCATAAACTCTTTTTCATACTATCTGTTCCTTATTATTTTACGATTAGACGATTGTTCTAAAGACGCGCTGTTTCAAAAGCGTGTGGTTATAAATTTTTGTGCTTCTTTTAACGCTGTAGCACGGTTATTTGGATTTACTTAAATGTCTGCAGCTTTAGTTGTTTCCGTCCAAGGCTAGTTAAACCCCAAGCAACTTCATTGCTTGATTTACCTTATCAATACAGCAAATCACGTTAACTGTACGCAATGTATCAGTGTGACTAACAAAGTGATGGAAAAGTTGAGTGTTAAAGCCTGATTAACTTAAGCCTCACCGAGGTATCTAAAGCTGCGACAAACTATCCCGTATTTTTTAGTTGAAAACAAGGTGATAGGCTAAGCAAGACCTGAGGATTGTTAAATATAGTTTCCAACTTTGGTCTTTTATCGCCTACCATTGTACTGAATATGCTCAACGGTTTACTCATAAACCTGTCCGCGGGGGAAAATTGAATTAATGAATATTATTGATATGGCTCGAAACCATGAACTTACGTAAAAGTAATATTGCAAAACTTCCGCAAGATACTTTCGACGTGCTTATTGTGGGAGGCGGGATCAATGGCGCAGTGTCAGCAGCGGCGTTGTCGGCCAAAGGAGCCAAAGTTGCGTTAATCGATAAAGGTGACTTTGCTGGTTCCACGAGTTCAAATTCATCCAATCTTGCTTGGGGGGGGATTAAGTATCTTGAGAGCTTTGAATTTGGATTGGTTAATAAACTATGTAAAAGCCGCAATCATTTAATGAGGCATTATCCATCCACAGTTCAAGAGATTCGTTTTTTCACCAGCATTCAACGGGGATTTCGTTTCTCACCTGCATTCATTTATATGGGAACCCTTTTATATTGGCTGATGGGGCGCTTTTTCACAAAAATGCCTAAATATTTGTCCTGTGAAAAGATCAAAAAAATGGAAAGTATTATCAATACCGAGCATATATCAGGCGGATTTGAATACTCAGATGCTTATTTACATGATAATGATGCGAGGTTTGTGTTCAATTTCGTTCGCTCTAGCATGAGTTATGGGTGCATTGCCGCCAACTATGTAGGGCTAGAACATTCCCGCAAAGTCGACGGATTATGGTTAAGTGAAGTGACCGATCAGATCAGTGGCGAAAAGATAGAAATTCGCTCGAAGGCTATTATTAACGCAACAGGCCCTTTTGTTGACCAAATAAATCAAATGAATAAACAAACAACGGAGCACCACCATGTATTTTCCAAAGGTGTGCACCTAATCGTCGACAAAATCACTGACAGCCATAAAGTGCTGACGTTTTTTGCTGATGATGGCCGATTGTTTTTTGTGATCCCCATGGGACCCAAAACCTGTATTGGCACCACTGATACACAAGTTCCCAGTCCGAATACGCAAGTCTATGAGCAAGATAGAGAATTTATCTTGTCGAACGTTAATAAACTATTGGCCCTAGCTAAACCGCTGACTAAAAATGACATCATCGCAGAACGATGTGGAGTAAGACCTTTGGCTATCAAAGGAAGCGGAGGGAAAGCCGATTGGGTTAAATTGTCCCGTAAACACGCAATTGATGTTGATAAAGACAATCACTATTTATCTATATTTGGTGGTAAGTTGACAGATTGCCTTAACGTCGGTGATGAAGTCTGTGAGTTGATAGAGTCCTTTAATATTCCATTAGCTTACAAAGATTATAAATGGTACGGCGAACCTGGAGAGGCCGTAAAACGCGAGTTTTTCCATCGGGCTAAACTGATGGGGTTCGATGAGCTTACACCTGCAAGTTCCTCCGAGCCTCTGTCTCAACGTTTTTGGAGGAGGTACGGACGTAACGCGATTAATATGCTGGAAAGCATTCGTGAAAATCCTGCTATGGGTAAGCTATTAATTGAAAACAGCGAGTATCTGCGGGTTGAAGTTGAACATGCCGCTAATCGAGAGATGATAACAACCTTAGATGATTTTTTGCGGCGGCGCTCAAAAATAGCCTTAGTTGTCTCCCAGCAAGATATCTTGCAAGCCCCAGGGCTAAAAGAAGCATGTGAAATTCTGTTTGGCGATGAAGCTGAGGCTAAATTGGCAGAATATATTGGCACAGTCGTTAATTCTGCATAATTTTGCTGGTATGCACAATTTTTAACAAACTATTTCTAATTTAAGCTTTTTGGGTGGTGACTTCCCAGCCCAAATAAAACATACTTGCACACTTTCTGGCACAAGCTGACTTATATTTTACAGCGCTCAGGCAGTGCAAAGAGCAAGTAAAGTGTTTGAAAGTGATTTTAATCTCCGTCGTGTTTTCCCCACGGAGCATCATTTAAAAGAGAACAAGAAGTAATGAAAACGAATTATATTCCACTGGATAAAAATAAACATAGCGCGCTAAAAGTAAAGACGCAGCATAACTTTGAATTTGCCAAAGAGACTCATTTAGCATCAGCTTCCTTACGTGAGTTCGCTCAAATTGCCAGTTGTATGCCTATTGCCTTTATTAAGGATCAACCTTCAGGCAATTTCCATTCAATTGCTATGTTAGGTTTGGAGCAAGGTACTAATTTATATTTCAAAGATGACAAATGGTTAGGCCATGTTATGCCTTTGAATATTCAACGCTATCCTTTCGATGTGCGCCCTGACGGTGACAAATTAGGCGTTTACATCGACGAAAACAGTGTTCTGGTTGGTGAAGAAGGCGAAAGCTTGTTCACAGCAGAAGGCGAACCAACAGATTATTTGAAAAATCGTCAAGACCTTCTGGGTGAAATTACCAATAGTGAATTGGCAACTCAGCGTTTTGTTAAAAAGATCGTTGAATTAGATTTGCTTGATGCTGTGCAATTAAATGTTCAATATGCTAGTGGCGAAAAGCGTGCTGTTACCGGTATTTTCACGATCAATGAAAAACGTCTGAATGAGTTATCTGACGAAATTATTATTGAATTGAAAAACAGCGGTTTTCTTGGTGCTATCTACACGGCAATGTTATCACTCACTCAACTAAACCGTTTAGCCCAATTGTCAGTGAACACCGACAAGCCAATTCGCGCAATTCAAATAAGTTTAGTTGACGATGCTAAAAAAGAGACAGCTAAAGAAGAAGCGCCAAGCGCGTAAAACGTTATCACGTTTTTGATATAGCTAAACAAAAGCCAACAGTACAATTACTGTTGGCTTTTTTGTTTAACTTGGTAACTTGTCCGCGAGACGAAAGGTGTATTGGCTAGCAAAGTCGCACTTGGGAAAGTCGCTTGATTGGGGCTGTTCGGATAGAATTGGGATTCAATACAAAAGCCATGATAGGCAGCGTATTTAGTGTTATTTTTTCCTAGGGTATTCTCACCTAAAAAATTGCCAGTATAAATTTGTGCCCCCGGCATGGTCGTTTCCGTCACTAATGTTCGGCCAGATTTTGGCTCAGTCACTTGTGCGACCAATTGCAGTTTTTGTTGATCTTGTGAGAATCCATCCACACACCAATTGTGGTCAAGACCACTGGCCGCTTTGATTTCTTCATCTTGCTGTTTAATCGCTTTACCAAAAGGAGTTGGCTGACGTAAATCAAAAGCCGTATTATCGACTGATCTAATTTCTCCGGTTGGAATCGCATTTTCATCTGCTGGCGTGTAAAAATTGGAAGATAGGGTAATTTGTTGATCAAAAATACTCCCTGAGTCATGTCCAGCTAAATTAAAATAACTATGTTGAGTGGGGTTGAATACAGTATCTTGATTACAAAGCCCACGGTATTCAATGGTTAATCGGTCTTCTTGATCGAGTGTGAAAATAACATCTACAGTGAGGGTTCCAGGAAAGCCTTGATCACCATCTTCACTTATTAAACTCAAGGTAATACTTGGATCTGGACGCTCAAGCAAATTACTAACTGACCAAATTCGATTATGGAATCCGTCAACCCCACCGTGCAGGCAATTACCTTGTAAATTTGTGCTGACCGAGTATTGCTTTTCAGCTATTTTAAATAGCCCTTTTTCGATTCGATTTGCATAGCGACCTACTGTTCTGCCTAAATAACTTTGATCAGATAAATAGTCATCCACACTATCAAAGCCTAAAACAATATCTACGTTGGGATCGGTAGCTAATGTCCACGATCGAATAATTGCTCCTAAGGTCAATATTTCAACTGACATACCGTTTTTGTTGGTCAAAATGTAACTATCTACTACTTGGCCATCGGGCATTTTTCCAAATTGATTTGTATCGATCATACTTCATCTCTTCCTGCTTAGGTTGGTTGATCAACGGCTTGCCTTAGTTAGCCAATCACTATTCTATTGGGACACGAAATTCTCAATAAACTGCGTAATACTGAGTATCTTAATATAAGTTGACGCCTAGCTTATTATAAAAAAAACTATCCTCATGATTATTTTGCGTTTTTTAGAATAAGAAGGAAATTTCAAGTAAGATTTTTTAGCTTATTTTAAATCTAATGGATCCTCGATTTTCACTGTACATAAAAACAGCTTTGAAGGCTTTCTTTATATATATCAGCCGCTTTCGTCTAGCCCTTAGTTTAATTGGTATTCGCGGCTTCTCTTTAACCCGTTTTTTGTCCTTGACAATGGGGTTAGTGGAAACCTAAACTCTCATTTGTGGGTAATTGTGGCAGAAAGTGGATCAAAGTGATCTTAATGTGTTGCAAACTGATGCTAAAAAAATAATAAAAGCAAACTAATAACAAAGGCTAGGGGATATGTTCCGCGGCGCTAACGCAATCAATCTAGACGTAAAAGGCAGGGTGGCGATACCTACACGGTATCGGCAGTTGTTGCTAGATGATTGTCAGGGACAACTGGTTTGCACAATCGATACACAGCAAAGCTGTCTGCTACTTTACCCACTTCCTGAATGGGAAGAGATTGAGCTTAAACTTAGTAAACTTTCTAGCATGATACCTCAAGAACGCCGCTTACAGCGACTTCTTTTGGGTTACGCGATGGAAGGCGAAATGGACAAGAATGGTCGCTTTCTCTTGTCGGCTCCACTTCGTCAACACGCCAACTTGGGCAAAGAAATTATGCTAGTAGGACAACTTAATCGCTTCGAAATTTGGGATGCGCAAATATGGCAGCAACAGGTTCATCAGGATATTGAAACTGAAAAAGGTGGCGAATTTGAATTGACTGAGCGTTTACAGGACTTCTCACTTTGATTACTGAAAACCAATCGTCACAAACTTTGCACCGCTCAGTGTTGCTGGATGAATCCATTGAGGGGTTGGATATCAAGCCCGATGGCATTTATATGGATGCCACTTTTGGACGTGGTGGTCACACTGAAAAAGTGTTGCAGAAGTTGTCGGCCAATGGACGCTTGATTGCACTTGACCGTGACCCTTACGCGATTGAAGCGGCAAAACGTTTTGCCGATGACAGCCGTTTTTGTATTGAACATGTGGCATTTTCGAATATCGAAGAGGTGGCACTCAAACATCAGGTATTGGGCAAAGTCGACGGTATATTGATGGATCTTGGGGTGTCTTCGCCGCAGTTAGATGACGCGCAACGAGGTTTTAGTTTTATGCGCGAAGGTCCATTAGATATGCGCATGGACACCAGCAAAGGTATTAGTGCAGCTCAATGGCTGGCAAAAGCCGAAGAAGATGACATTACTCAGGTTATCAAAGAGTTTGGTGAAGAAAAATTTGGTAAACGAATTGCTCATGCAATTGTCAATAGCCGTGATGAATTTCCGTTAACGACAACATTGCAATTAGCAAAGTTAGTCGATGAAGCGGTGCCGGTTAAAGATAAATATAAACATCCTGCGACCCGTACTTTTCAGGCAATTCGTATTTATATTAATAGCGAATTAGATGAAGTTCGGGACGGGCTTAAAGGTGCATTAGCGTGCCTTTCTTCTGGAGGACGACTGGCAGTGATCAGTTTTCATTCGTTAGAAGATCGATTGGTAAAACGCTTTATGCGCGAACAAAGTCGCGGCATGCAGGTTCCAGCCCGTATGGCAATTACGCAGGCACAAATAGATGCAACACGGGCAATGAAATTAATAGGCAAGGCGACTAAGCCCAGCGAGTATGAAATTAAAGTGAATGCGAGGTCGCGAAGTTCGGTGTTAAGGGTGGCTCAGAAGCTGTGACAGAGACTAGGACCAACTTCAATTTGGTCAACTTAATCTTCACCGAACTAGCCCGTCACCCGATACGGGTTTTGTTGTTTTTAATGGTATTGATAAGTGCGTTCGCAGTGATCATGAGTGCGCACCATAATCGGCAGATGTCGATTGCTTTAGAGCAGTTGATGCAAGAACAAGATCAATTAGATATCCAGTGGCGTCATCTTATTTTAGAACAGGGTGCACTAACGGATCATAACCGCATTGAAGTGGCGATGAAAAAGCAACTTAATATGCACAGACCAAGTCCAGAAAATGAAATTGTGGTGCGCTTGAAATGACGAAGGCTAGGACTAAACAAGCTAAGAAAAACATTGCTCCAAGTATGGTGCAATGGCGTTTCATAGTGGTTGTTGGTGCCATATTAGCCGTGTTTGCAGTGTTAACTGTCAGAGCCGCTTATATTCAGGTAATTAATCCTGACCAACTAATTGAAGAAGGCGATAACCGTACGCTTCGAGTACGAAATAATGAAGTTTATCGTGGCTTGATCACTGACAGAAACGGTGAGCAATTAGCGGTAAGTGTGCCTGCAAAAGCGGTATGGGCACATCCACCTACAGTCACAGATCCAGAAAAAGGCGCACTAGCTGACACTCGCAGATGGCAAGCACTTGCAGAGGTGTTGGGTCAGGATGTGGATAAGTTGATTAAAAAAGCCAGCAACGAAAATAGCAAATTTGTTTATTTGCAACGCCAAGTGTCTCCGGCAATGGCAACGTTTGTGAAGAAGCTAAATATTCCCGGCGTATACCTTGTCAACGAATCTCGCCGTTATTATCCAGCGGGCGAAGCTTCTGCTCATGTGGTCGGTTTCACCAATGTGGATGATCAGGGAATTGAGGGGATTGAGAAGTTATATGATGAATACCTTTCGGCAACCCCAGACTCCAGAACGATCCGTCGAGATGCTAAAGGCCGTCAAGTTGAAATTCTTGAACAAGAAGAAGGAAAAGATCCCCAAGATATCCAACTTACTATTGATCAACGGATTCAAGCGCTTGCATATCGTGAATTAAAATCAGCAGTGCATTTTTATCGTGCTACATCTGGCTCTGTGGTGGTTGCGGATGTAAACACCGGTGAAATATTAGCGATGGTAAATAGTCCATCTTTCAATCCAAATAATCGCCAAGGTGTATCCCCTCGAAAAATTCGAAACAGAGCCATTACCGATACCTTTGAGCCAGGTTCCTCAGTTAAACCTTTGGCTGTAGTGAGCGCCTTAGAGTTTGGTTCTGCTGATACTGAGACGATTATAGATACCTCTCCAGGCTGGCGACGTCTTGGCGGAAGTATTGTTCGTGATTCCCGTAATTATGGCAAATTGACGTTGCAGCAAATCATTCAAAAATCCAGCAATATCGGTACATCCAAGCTGGCTTTATCGGTGCCTAAAGAGTTCCTGCTAGATACTTATTACAACATGGGATTGATGAGTGAAACGGGAACTAATTTAATTGGTGAACAGGGGGGGCTTTTCAACGAACAGCGGAGATGGTCAAAATTTGAATTGTCTACGTTGTCGTTCGGTTATGGATTATCTGTTACCACTATGCAATTAGCCCGGATGTACTCCATCTTAGGTAACGGCGGCATTAAGCAGCCACTAAGTATTGTCATGTCAGATGAACAGAAAATGACAGAAAGAGTCATTAGTGAAGAGAATGCCCATCGTGTATTAATCATGATGGAGAGTGTACTTGAAGACGGCGGCTCTGGTCGCAAGGCTCGAGTACCTGGATATCGCGTTGCAGGTAAAACAGGCACAAGCCGCAAAGCCATTAAAGGCGGATACGGTGAGCAATATGTGAATATTTTTGCTGGTGTAGCGCCTGTATCGGATCCACAACTGGCCGTGGTTGTGCTAATTAACGAGCCGAAAGGTGATTTGTATTATGGCGGCGACACTGCTGCCCCTGTTTTTAGCACTATTATGGCAAATACATTGCAATTGTTGAATGTGCCGCCCGATGCCAAAAACGTCTCCTCAATCGCTAAACGAGGAGAGCAATAATGCAGCAGTTTCAGGCAATTAATAATATTAAAGCGGTACTCGCTAAATTTCAGATTGATGCACCCGATGTACAAGTCAGCGAGCTAGTATTAGACAGTCGTGAAGTGGCGGTTCACAGTGTTTTTGTGGCAATAAAGGGACATCAATTAGACGGACGAGATTTTATCCCGCAGGCAATTAGCCTTGGTGCAAAACTGATACTGCAAGAAGTTGAGCAACCGCAACTTCATGGCGAAATTGAAATGCGCGAGCAAAGTATTTTGATTTCGTTTTATCAGTTAGGTCAAAAGCTATCTTTGCTAGCCGCCGCATTTTATGGTTCACCGGCTCAATACTTAGATGTGATTGGCGTAACGGGCACAAACGGTAAAACTTCGGTTGTACAATTAATCAGTCAATTGCGTTTCTTATGTGGCGACGTATCAGCTTCGATTGGTACTTTGGGCGCGGGATTGTACAGCGTAGACAACTATCAATTAGAAAAAACCCTTAACACCACGCCAGATGCCTGCCAGGTACAAAAATTATTGGCTAAGTATGTGGGTTTGGGTGCCAAACAAGTTGCCTTAGAAGCGTCCTCTCATGCATTAGTTCAAGATCGCATTCAAGGGCTTAAAATGGACGTGGCGGTATTTACTAATTTGACTCGTGACCACTTGGACTATCACGGGGACATGACCGAATATGCCAAGGCAAAACGCCAATTACTTAATCAGCCAGAACTGAAAAATCTGGTGTTAAATGCAGATGATCCAGAAACCGCTAATTGGATTAGTGCTGCTTCAAAACAACAAAAAATCACGTTGTTTTCGACCCAATTGAGTGCCGAAAATGTGGCCGATACACAGCAATATTGTTTCGCCAGTAATATTCAATACGATCAACGCGGATTGTCTTTTCAATTGAATTCATCATGGGGAAATGCGGACATCCATTGTGGTCTATTAGGTAAGTTCAATGTAGCCAATTTACTGGCCGCAATCGCTAGCCTTCTAGTCTTAGGCTTATCGCTGCTAAAATTAGCGAAGTTGTGTAAAAAATTAAAACCCGTCGCTGGACGGATGGAGTTATTTGAACACCCTAAGGCTGGCAATCTCATCGTCGACTTCGCACATACTCCAGATGCGTTAGAGCAGGCCTTGAAATCAGCGAGAGTACATAGTCAAAAGCAACTTATTTGTGTGTTTGGATGTGGTGGCGACAGAGATAAAGGTAAACGCCCATTAATGGCAGCGGCAGCCGAGCAATATAGTGATCAAATTATTATCACCTCAGACAATAGTCGCTCTGAACCTTCTTCCTCAATTGTTGCCGATATACTTGCCGGAATAACGGACCAAAGCAAAGTCAAAGTAGAAACGGATCGTAAAAAAGCGATTCAATTAGCTATAGCGCAGAGTCAGAAAGGCGATCTGATTGTGGTTGCTGGCAAAGGACATGAAACAGAACAAGTCATCGGCCAACAGAGTCTGCCATACGATGAACGAAACTACGTTAACACTCTGTGTGTGGGGGAAATGTAATGATTGAAGTATCTCTTGATTGGATAGCACAACAAACAAGCGGACAGCTGGTTGGAGATAACGCAAATGTGTCTGGCGTAAGCACAGACACAAGAAGTTTAGTGCAAGGGGATGTTTTCATTGCTTTGGTCGGCCCTAATTTTGATGGTCACAAATTTATTGATGAAGCAGCCAAAAATGGTGCGGCAGCGTTTATCGTGTCACAAAATATCGACACCCATTTACCCTATATTTTAGTCGAAGACAGCAAACTTGCTTTAGGCGCATTGGGCGCTGCGGTAAAACAAAAAGTTGCACCCAAAACTGTGGGAATTACCGGTAGTAGCGGCAAAACAACCGTGAAAGAAATGGTTGCCGGAATTTTGTCTCGGATCGGAAACGTATTGGCCACCAACGGAAACTTCAACAACGATATTGGCGTGCCTCTGACATTATTAAGATTGCAACAGAATCACGATTTTGCAGTAATCGAAATGGGTGCTAATCACTTAGGTGAGATTGCCTATACCACTAATTTAGTGAAGCCCGACGTGGCGACAATCGTCAATGCAGCTGCGGCTCACCTAGAGGGTTTTGGTAGTTTACTGGGCGTTGCCCGTGCTAAAAGTGAAATTTTTAGAGGGTTGAGTAGTAAAGGTACAGCAATCATTAATCGAGATAGCCAATTTAGCGATTTTTGGACTGGTAAGTTGAAAGAGTGCCATATTCAAGGTTTTTCAGTAAGCCAAGAAACCGACTTTTATGCACAGGATGTCACTTTGGGCATCGATGGTTGCGCGCAATTTATGTTGTGTACACCTAAAGGCAAGATTCATCTTAGCTTAGCATTACCCGGAATTCACAATGTTGGCAATGCGCTAGTGGCAGCTGGATTGGCCATGAATGTTGGCGCCAATTTAGAAGATATTAAATTTGGTTTGCAAAATATGCAGCAAGTCAGTGGTCGACTGCAAGTCAAACAATTAACTAACCAAGTTAAAATTCTTGATGATACCTATAACGCCAATGTGGCATCGGTAAATGCAGCAATTGATTTACTTAGTAGTTTCAGCGGTTACCGTATTTTGATCTTGGGTGACATGGGCGAGTTAGGTGAAAAAGCTCGTTATTACCACGAACTTGTTGGCGAATATGCTAATAAAAAAGGCATCGATAATTTAGTTACCTTAGGGGTTTTGAGTCAGGCTGCGAGTGACGTATTTGGCGGTAAACATTTCAGTGATATTAATTTGTTAGTTGAACATATTAGTGCTTCTTTAGCGTCTGAGCAGCGAGATATTACCATTTTAGTAAAAGGCTCCAGAAGTGCCCGAATGGAAAGAGTCGTTAAAGCATTGGAGGAATCTCCTGTGGGAAAGTTTGAAAGAGTTAGGGAGCGAATTGCATGCTAATTTGGTTGGCTGAGTGGTTGCAGCAATATGATTCTGGGTTCAACGTATTCTCATACCTTACGTTGCGCGCAATCCTTAGCACACTTACCGCGTTATTGATGGCCGTATTAATTGGACCAAGCATGATTCGCTGGTTGCAAACGATGCAAATAGGTCAAACGGTGCGTGATGATGGGCCGCAAAGCCATTTGTCTAAATCCGGCACACCTACTATGGGTGGTTTGTTAATTTTAGCTGCAATTCTAACGAGTGCGTTGTTATGGGCAGACTTGAGCAACCGCTATGTTTGGGTTGTATTGTCGATTGTCGTCGGTTACGGGCTAATTGGATTTGTCGATGACTACCGCAAAGTAGTGCGTAAAGATCCCAAAGGTCTGATTGCCAAATGGAAGTACTTTTGGCAGTCAATTATTGCCATCGCGGTAGCGGTTTACTTATACGCAAATAGTCAAGATCCTGCCGAGACAGCTCTGCTAGTGCCTTTTTTCAAAGAAGTCATGCCCCAGCTTGGTATGTTTTTTATGGTAGTGGTGTATTTCACTGTGGTAGGCACCAGTAATGCGGTAAATCTTACCGACGGCCTAGATGGATTAGCAATAGTACCCACTATTTTGGTCGCTGGGGCACTCGCTATTTTTGCTTATACCACCGGCAATATTAACTTTTCAGCGTACTTAAATATTCCCTATATTCCAGAAACCAGTGAATTAGTGATTGTTTGTACCGCCATTGTTGGTGCTGGATTAGGGTTTTTATGGTTTAACACCTACCCAGCCCAAGTGTTTATGGGAGATGTAGGTTCATTGGCGTTAGGCGGTACCCTGGGAATTGTGGCGGTACTTGTTCGCCAAGAAATAGTGTTGATTATTATGGGGGGGGTATTTGTAGTTGAAACCTTGTCGGTGATATTGCAAGTGGGATCCTTTAAGTTGCGTGGCAAACGCATATTTAGAATGGCCCCAATACACCACCATTTTGAACTAAAAGGTTGGCCTGAACCAAGAGTCATCGTTAGGTTTTGGATCATTTCATCGATTCTAGTGCTAATCGGATTAGCCACATTGAAGTTGAGATAAATAGACATTATGCAAACCCCTGATTTGAAAAACATGCAGGTTGTTGTGGTTGGTTTAGGACTGACCGGCAAGTCTTGCGTGAAATTTTTACAGGGGCAAGGGGCGAATGTAATCGGCATGGATCGTAATCCTGTTGAAATGCCAGTTGGGGTAAAAACACTCAGCGGTGATTTCAGTCAAGAGGTCTTACTCAATGCCGATTTGGTCGTATTGAGTCCAGGGGTTAATCCAAATGGTAGTGTCTTCCAAAACGTGCAAAAAGCGGGCGTGGAGGTGATAGGTGATGTGGAATTATTCGCTCGCTTTAATACTACTCCAGTCATTGCTATTACCGGTTCTAATGGAAAATCGACAGTAACTTGTTTGGTTAATGAAATGCTTAACTGTGCGGGTATGAAAGCGCAAATGGGCGGAAATATAGGCACTCCGGTGTTGGACTTACTCAATACTGATGCCGATTATTTAGTACTCGAATTGTCCAGTTTTCAGCTTGAATTATTGCAATCATTAACCCCAGTTTGCGCAACCATTTTGAATGTGAGTGAAGATCACATTGATCGTCATCAAACATTTTTGGCTTATACCGACGCCAAACAGCGTGTTTATCGCAACGCTGAATATACTATCGCCAACCGTGATGATGTTAAAACTTGGCCAAAAAATTATGTGACCACAACCAGTTTCGGCTTGAGCCTCTCTCCTGTAGGAATTAGCTGGGACGCGACAACGGAAATGATTTTAGTCGATGGTGAAGGGTTTATTTCTGCACAACAGTGCGCTTTGCAGGGGCTGCATAATATTTTAAATATTCAAGCCGCTATCGCCTGTGTTATTCCACTTGGTGTTGAACAGCCTGCAATAACTAAAGCGGTAAGCTTATTTACTGGTTTAGCACACAGATTTGAAGTGGTCAGCGAACAGCACAATGTACGTTGGATAAATGATTCAAAAGCCACCAATATTGGGGCCACTATTGCTGCTTTACAAAGCCTTAAAAATAGAGGCGCGAGTAAACTTATATTGATTGCTGGTGGCGATGGTAAAAAAGCCGATTTCACACAGCTACAACCAATGTTGCTAGATGATGTAGATTTATTAATAACCTTAGGTAAAGACGGTAGGGAAATAGCGTCGTTAAAACCGGGCAGTATTGAAGTGGCCGATTTGATGGAAGCGGTTACCTTTGCAAACGGTATCGTAGAAAGTGGGGATATCGTTTTATTGTCCCCAGCTTGTGCAAGTTTGGATATGTTTGACAACTATCAACATCGCGGTGATGTTTTCAAACAAGCTGTTTTGGAGGTCGCTCAATGACTCAAAGCAGGACAACCACTATGAGCACGCAAAGTGATTCGCTATTGCGCAGCATGTTTTCTCAACGCCATGATGGAAAGCAAGTCAGTGGCAGTGTGTTTGATGTTAACTTTATTTTGATCAGTATCGCGTTAATGGCGATTGGTTTAGTGATTGTTACCTCTGCTTCTATGCCGGTGGCTGCGCGACTATTTGATAATCCATTTCATTTTGCGATTCGCCACGGTATCTATTTGTGCTTGGCCTGTGTTGCAGCATGTATTGTGATGCAAATTCCAATGCAATGGTGGCGAGTAAGCAATCCTTGGCTTCTTTTATTAGCCGTAGTGTTGTTGATTTCGGTGCTCTTTGTTGGCCGCACAGTAAACGGCAGTCGTCGCTGGTTGGCGATAGGCCCCATCACTATTCAAGTGGCTGAGTTAGCAAAGTTATTCTTCTTCTGTTATTTGGCTGGCTACATGGTGCGCAGATACGAAGAAGTAACCGAAAATCTCAAAGGCTTTATTAAGCCGCTAGCGGTGTTTTTTGTGTTGGCTTTATTAATTCTATTGCAACCGGATTTAGGCACCGTTGTGGTGATGTTTGCCACCACTCTTGGATTATTGTTTTTAGCGGGTGCAAAACTTTGGCAGTTTTTCGGCTTGGTATTCACTGGATTATCAGCGATTACGGCCTTGATTTTGACCGCAGATTATCGAATGGAGCGAATGAGTTCGTTCTTGAAACCTTGGGATGATCCCTTTGGTGCTGGTTATCAATTAACCCAGTCATTAATGGCTTACGGAAGAGGTGACTGGTTTGGTCAAGGATTAGGAAATAGTCTTCAAAAGCTCGAATTTTTGCCGGAAGCTCATACCGATTTTATTGTGGCGATACTCGCCGAGGAGTTCGGCTTTTTGGGCGTCGCATGTGTTTTAGGCTTGTTATTTTTTTTGGTCTTCAAAGCCCTAAAATTAGGTAATTTAGCGTTGCTTGCAGAACGTCCATTTGAAGGTTATTTAGCCTATGCCATCGGCATTTGGTTTAGTTTTCAAACGGCGGTCAATGTTGGTGCTAGTGCTGGCATACTTCCTACCAAAGGTTTGACTCTACCACTGGTCAGTTACGGCGGTTCAAGCTTAATTGTAATGGCTGTCGCGGTAGCGATTTTAATTCGAATTGATTTTGAAATCCGGGTTGATGGTGTTCAAGCCATGAGCAAGGGGACAAAGAAAAAAGCCAGTAAGGGTAAGTCTAAAGTGAAAAAAATGCTTGCTGAAGCAGCCCAGAAAAATAGTGAGGCCGTGGCAGAATGAATGACATGAGCAGAACTATTTTGATTATGGCTGGCGGCACGGGAGGACATGTTTTCCCAGGCATAGCGGTGGCAAAAGAATTACAACAACGTAATTGGCAAATCCATTGGTTAGGCACAACTGCTCGTATGGAAGCTGATATTGTTCCTAAAGCTGGTTTCGACATCAGTTTTATTGATGTGGCGGGTGTTCGCGGTAATGGAATCGTACGTTTGTTAAAAGCTCCGTTTCAAGTGATTCATTCGGTTTGGCAAGCTTTAGCTGTGATCAAACAAGTTAAACCTGATGTGGTATTGGGCATGGGTGGTTTTGCTAGCGGCCCTGGCGGTATTGCGGCGTGGATTCGTGGAGTGCCTTTGGTTGTTCATGAACAAAATGCGTTGCCAGGTTTAACCAATAAAGTATTGGCTAAGTTCGCTGCCCGCGTATTGACCGGCTTTAATCAGGCATTTGGAAAGCAGTCTGAAAACAAATATAGCTGGGTGGGTAATCCGGTGAGAAGTGATTTTGCCGACCTACCTGCTAAGCAGCTCAGTGATGATAAATGCAATATTCTTATTGTTGGTGGTTCGTTGGGCGCCAGTGCCCTTAATAGCTATGTTCCGCCCGCTTTATCTGGTATTGCCAACGCACAAGTACGTCATCAAACGGGCAAAGGACAGCAACAGATAGTTGCTGATACCTATCAAAAGTTATGGCCTGACAGCACGAATTGGCAAGTCATGGAATTTATCGATGATATGGCTCAGGCCTATGCATGGGCAGATGTGGTCATCTGTCGAGCGGGGGCGTTAACCGTTGCTGAAGTCGCAATGGTTGGCGTGGCAGCTATATTTGTTCCTCTTCCACATGCTGTGGATGACCATCAAACAATGAATGCAAGGGCATTAGTGGATCATCATGCAGCCGTTTTATTACCTCAACCTCAATTAGAAGAAGGTGGTTTGAAAGTTATTATTCAACAACTTGTTAACGACGCACAAAGTCGAATTAATATGGGCCAAAAAGCCAAATCTTTAGCTAAACCTCTAGCCACCAAAACGGTTAGTGACATCTGTGAATCGTTGGCAGGAGTGGCGTCATGATTAAGCCTGATAAAGCTAACTACCACGTACCGGAAATGCGTCGCATTAAACAAATTCATTTTATCGGAATTGGCGGAGCGGGTATGGGCGGTATAGCCGAAGTTTTGTTAAATGAAGGTTACGCAATTTCAGGTTCGGACCAACAAAATAATGGTATGACCCAGCGTTTGCAAAGCAAAGGTGCCAAGGTCTTTATTGGTCACCGTGAAGAAAACATTAAAAATGCCAATGTGGTGGTAGTGTCCAGTGCGATTGATCATACCAATCCGGAAATTATCGCTGCTAAAGAAGCAAGAGTACCTGTTATTCGTCGAGCTGAAATGTTAGCGGAACTAATGCGCTTTAGACATGGCATTGCGGTTGCGGGAACCCATGGGAAGACCACAACTACCAGTTTACTGGCGACAATCTTTGCTCAAGCCGAATTAGATCCTACATTTGTGATAGGTGGTCTATTAAACAGTGCTGGCACAAATGCCAAATTAGGTAGCAGCCGGTATTTGATTGCTGAAGCGGATGAAAGCGACGCATCTTTTGTGCATCTGCAGCCAATGGTATCCATAGTGACCAATATTGAACCTGATCATATGGAAACTTATGACGGTGATTTCCAGCGGATGCAAGACACCTATTTGGATTTTTTGCACAACTTACCCTTCTATGGTTTGGCGGTAATGTGTATAGATGATCCTGTAGTTCAAGCACTATTGCCACGTGTGGGACGTAAAGTAATGACCTACGGTATAGACGAGCAAGCTGATGTGCGCGCGGTCAATATTGAGATGGGCTTCAATCAAAGTCGTTTTACCGCGCAGCGCTCAGGACGTTCGGATTTGCAGGTGACCTTAAATATTGCCGGCAAACATAATATTTTAAATGCGTTATCGGCCATTGCTGTCGCCACAGATGAAGGCGTTGAAGATCAGGCTATTGTCGATGCGTTAGGTGCTTTTGAAGGAATTGGTCGTCGTTTCGAACAACTAGGTTGTTTCGACACCGGAGAGGGCGAAGTGATTTTGGTTGATGATTATGGTCATCATCCTACGGAAGTGGCAGCGACCATTGCAGTTGCTCGTAATAACTGGCCTGATAAGCGATTAGTGATGGCCTATCAGCCCCATCGATTTACTCGTACTCGTGACTTATATGAAGACTTCGTGCGGGTGCTATCACAAGTTGACTGTTTGTTATTACTCGAAGTGTATTCTGCTGGAGAAGCGGCGATTGAAGGTGCTGATAGCAAGGCTTTATGTCGCTCTATAAGACAACGTGGGCAAATCGAGCCAATTTATGTGGCGAACAAAGATGAGTTGCCCAAATTACTTTCAGAAGCGTTAAGAGATCAAGATGTTTTGATGACGCAAGGAGCTGGAAATATTGGCCAGATTGCCAAATATTTGCAGTCGATTGAATTAAGCAAAGAACGAATGAATACAGGGTTTGCCGAATGACACTTGGATTAAACATTGATGTAAAACAGTTTGGTAAAGTGGCCGTCTTATTTGGTGGTCATTCAGCCGAACGCGAAGTTTCTTTGCGTTCCGGAAATGCTGTTCTTAAAGCGCTGCAAAGTGCTGGCGTCGATGCTCATAAATTTGATCCTGCTGAACATCTGATAACAGAGCTTGTGGAACAAGAATTTAAGCGTGTGTTAATTATGCTGCACGGTCGTGGCGGCGAAGATGGCAGCATGCAAGGGGCGTTACAAGTTCTGCAATTGCCTTACACTGGCAGTGGGGTGTTAGGTTCTGCCCTAGCAATGGACAAAATTAAAACTAAACAAATTTGGCAAACATTGGGCTTACCAACCGCAAATTATCAGATTGCTGAGAAAAGTAGCTTTGATGCAGGATCTTGCAGGGTTATAATGCAAGAGTTGGGGGACACAGTCATGGTTAAGCCTGCGCAGGAAGGTTCCAGCATAGGTATGACCAAAGTGACGAATGCTGCACAATTAGACGCTGCCATTCAAGACGCATTTAAATACGATAATAGCGTCTTGCTAGAGCGCTTCATTCATGGTCCAGAATACACAGTTACTATTTTAAATGGTAAAGCTTTGCCATCAATTCGTATGTCTACCCCACATACTTTTTATGATTATGACGCAAAGTATCATTCTGATTCTACAGAATATTTTTGTCCTAGTGGGTTATCTATTGATGATGAAAATAGGCTTGGTGAGCTAGCTCTCCAAGCCTTCGATGCTGTGTCAGGTATCGGTTGGGGACGGATTGATTTTATGCGTGACCAAAGTGGGCAGTTTTATTTATTGGAGGCCAATACTGTACCAGGCATGACTGAAAAAAGTTTAGTGCCAATGGCAGCGAAACAGGCAGGAATGACCTTTGAGCAATTAGTGTTGGCAATATTGCAAACGGCGGATCAGCACTAGTGCAACAATTAGCCGACAATAGCCAGACTAATCGCCGCTATCAATTAGCTGGCATGGTCTTTTTGGCAGTTGTTTTGCTCAGTCTAGTTTATGCCATTTGGTGGTTAGACAATTGGTTGGAAGATGCGCAAAGAGCACCAATAAACCAGGTTATTGTTAGTGGAAAAAGAGTAAATATTAAAGATGAGCTGATCGAAAATACCATTCGTTCAAAACATCCTGAAAGTTTTTTCGAAGTAGATGTGGATCGCCTTCATCGGGAAATTGAAGCTTTACCTTGGGTTCATCGCGCATCCGTTCGCAAGCGTTGGCCGAATAGCTTGAATATTCATGTAGTGGAAGAGATCGCCAGTGCAAGATGGAATCGCGATTCGCTATTGAATCAATACGGTGAAATGTTTGATGCGCAGTTACCAGATGCAATGTTGCCTGCTTTGTTCGGTCCCGGTGGCAGTGAGCAAACAGCATTGGATGGTTATCGTGATATGCAAACTTTACTTAACTCAGCCAGTTTGAGTATTGATGAATTATATCTAAGTGAGCGTTTTGCATGGAACTTACGTCTAAAAAATGGCATTCGACTTAACCTCGGACGCTCAGAATATGTAGATAGATTGCAACGTTTTGTCGACGTTTATCCACTGCTTAAAAAGCAAGATAAACAAGTAGATTACATTGACTTGCGCTACGACACGGGTTTAGCCGTGGGATGGAAAAGCGCATCAACAAATGAACAAGAGAGTTAGTTAAAGTGGGTAGCAAATAATATGTCTAAGGTGGCAGAAAGAAATCTAATCGTTGGCTTAGACATGGGCACAAGTAAAGTGAAAGCTGTGGTCGGAGAGATTCTTGACGACGGTGATATCAGCATTGTCGGTGTTGGCACTCATTCAGCCAAAGGTATGGATAAAGGTGGCGTCAACGACTTGAACTTGCTTGTACAGTCTGTGCAACGAGCTGTAGGCGAAATGGAGTTGATGGCTGATTGTCGCGTATCTTCTGTGTTTATGTCGATATCTGGTCGTCATGTGAAGTGTCAAAACGAAAGCGGCATGGTACCGATTAATAATCAGGAAGTGACCCAAGATGATGTTGACAACGTCGTACATGCGGCTCGTTCAGTGCCTATTGCATTAGAGCGTCGTTTGTTACATGTGCTTCCTCAGGAGTACACCATCGATGTGCAAGAAGGGATAAAAAACCCTATTGGTATGTCTGGTGTTCGAATGGAAGCCAGAGCACACATTATTACTTGTGCTGATGATATGGCGAAGAATTTAGTCAAATGTGTTGAGCGCTGTGAACTCAATGCAGATCAAATGATATTTTCAGCATTGGCCTCGAGTTACGCAGTTTTAACTGATGATGAAAAAGAATTGGGTGTTTGTGTTGTTGATATCGGTGGTGGAACCATAGACATGGTGGTGTACACCGATGGTGCTATTCGTCATACCGCGGTTATACCGGTGGCAGGAAATCAAATCACTAGTGATATCGCTAAGATATTTAGAACCCCGATTAATCATGCTGAAGAGATAAAAATTAACTATGCCTGCGCGCTGCGCGACATGGTGAGTATGGAAGAACAAATACAAGTGCCAAGTGTCGGTGGGCGTCCATCAAGAATGATGTCTAGACACACTTTGGCTGAGGTGATTGAGCCTCGTTATCAAGAATTGTTTGAATTGATCCATGAAGAGATCAAAGCCAGTGGGTTGGAAGAGCAAATTGCCGCTGGAATAGTGTTAACTGGCGGCTCGGCCAAAATGGAAGGTGCCGTTGAATTTGCTGAAGAATTGTTTCAAATGCCAGTTCGAGTTGGAGAACCCATTGGCATGAAAGGATTATCTGAATACGTTGAAGATGCGAGTTTCGCAACTGCAGTGGGATTATTGCAATATGGCAAAGAATCCATGCAATCGAAATCTGCGCAAAAAGCCGGCTCCAGTGAAGGATTATGGCATCGTGTTCAAAGTTGGTTTAAGGGGGAATTCTGAGGATGGAAATATCTCGGGATCTTAAAAAATTGAACGTGGGTGTTAACGGCTCATGTTTTATCGCGCAAAAATCGGAGAAAAATAATGTTTGAATTAATGGATAGTCACAGCGAAGAAGCTGTCATCAAGGTTATCGGCGTCGGTGGCGGCGGTGGCAATGCAATTGAGCACATGGTTTCGCAAAGTATTGAAGGTGTAGAGTTTATTGCGGTAAACACTGACGCCCAAGTTTTGCGCAGTTCATCTGCCAACCTCACTTTACAAATCGGTTCAGGTGTCACTAAGGGTCTAGGCGCTGGCGCTAATCCAAATATAGGTCGCCAAGCTGCAGAAGAAGACCGAGAAAACATTCGTCAAGCTCTTGAAGGTGCTGACATGGTATTTATTACCGCTGGAATGGGCGGCGGAACAGGAACTGGTGCTGCACCAGAAGTGGCTAAAGTGGCTAAAGAATTAGGCATTTTGACAGTTGCAGTTGTGACCAAGCCGTTTCCTTTTGAAGGTAAAAAACGTACTGAGTTTGCTGATCAGGGTATTGAAGAGTTATCAAAATACGTTGATTCTTTAATTACGATTCCTAACGAAAAGTTATTGAAAGTAATGGGACGTGGCACGCCATTGCTTAAAGCATTTAGCGAAGCCAATGATGTGTTACGTGGTGCGGTTCAGGGGATTGCCGAGCTAATTACGCGCCCAGGTTTGATAAACGTTGACTTTGCAGACGTGAAAACTGTGATGTCTGAAATGGGTACAGCGATGATGGGAAGTGGCTCTGCTAAAGGTGAAGACCGTGCAGAAGAGGCATCTGAAGCGGCTATTGCTTGTCCATTGTTGGAAGATATCGATCTATCTGGTGCCCGCGGTATTTTGGTTAATATCACTGCTGGTCCTGACTTTGCGATTGATGAGTTTGAAACAGTTGGTAATGCAGTTAAAGCCTTTGCCTCTGAAAATGCGACCGTCGTAGTAGGTACCGTTATTGATATGGATATGAGTGATGAATTACGTGTAACTGTTGTGGCTACAGGCATTGGTGCAGAACGTAAACCAGATATCTCATTGGTTAGCAGTCAAGGCTCACGGGTATCAGCGGAAGCAAAACAATTCAAATTACAGCCTGATGGCGGTGATCGAATTGGTAATACAGCCACTGATATGAATAAAGCTGTCGCAACCGAAGAAAAAACGGAAGCCAATACTGATTATGAGTATTTGGACATTCCTGCATTTTTACGCAAGCAGGCAGACTGATTTTTCGCCGAATTTGAATTTTTTGGCGAATTAGTGGTCATAGCTAGATAGATAATTACGAATTTTTGAAAGCTTAAAAAACGCGAAGGGTTATACTGTGCTTGGTCATAAGGTGATAAATGTCGATTGTGAAAATGACAATATTACTGACTAGATGTGAAAGTGCGGTTTAACCAATATGACAGAATTTTGACATTAGACCAGTTGGTCAGTATAATACGCGCCGGTTTTTAGCTGAATTAATGTTTTTGGGATAGGCAACAGTTAGATGATAAAGCAACGCACAATCAAACATGCTGTGCAAGAAACAGGGATAGGTCTGCACAAAGGTGAAAAGGTCTCCATGACTCTCCGGCCTGCGCCGGCAAATACTGGTATTGTATTTCGCCGCATAGATCTTGAGCCCCATGTAGATATTCCTGCCAAAGCGAACGCTGTAGGCGACACAGTGCTGTGTACCTGTTTGAGTAATGAAAACGGGGTATCAATCTATACTGTTGAGCATTTATCCTCAGCTTTAGCTGGTTTAGGCATCGATAACATTATTGTTGAAGTAGACAGTAATGAACTTCCGATTATGGACGGCAGCGCGAGTCCGTTCATTTTCTTGCTGCAATCAGCGGGTATTGAAGAGCTAAATGCACCCAAAAAGTTCATTCGTATTATTAAACACATACGTGTTGAAGACGGCGATAAGTGGGCGGAGTTCCATCCTTACGATGGTTTCAGAGTGGATTTCAAAATTGATTTTGAACACCCTGTTATCAGTCAAACTCGTCAACACATAGTGATGGATTTTGATGCATCCTCATACGTTGATCAGGTAAGTCGAGCCAGGACCTTTGGTTTTATGCGCGACTTCGAATACATGAATGCCAATAACTTGGCCTTGGGCGGCAGCATGGAAAATGCAGTTGCTCTGGACGAATACCGAGTGCTGAATCCAGAAGGTTTACGTTATCAAGATGAGTTTTTAAAACATAAAATTCTTGATGCAGTAGGTGATTTATACCTAGGAGCTCACAGTATTGTTGGTGAATTGAAAGCATACAAATCAGGCCATGGTCTAAATAACAAGCTACTCAATGCGATGTTAAATGACCAGACTTGTTGGGAATATGTAACGTACGAAAATCAAGATGAAGTCCCCATTCATTTTGCATCTGCAGTTTTAGCAAATTAGCCATTAAACATCAAAATGCCGCATCTGCGGCATTTTTTAGTTTAGCATCTGGCTAAAAGAACAAAACACTTCATATAAATACCTTGATAACCTAATGTTCTACAAGGTATTGTTTGGGGTTAGAAAAAAACGAAATGCAGGTTGGCGAAAAATAACGAACAAAAAGCCAATGAAACTGTATGAAGAGTAATCGGTTGGATTGTTTCTAGATACCTATTAGAGCTATTAACCTAGGGCTAACAGGTTTAGTATCCATTCCAGCTAAATAATCACGAGAATACCTTACATGAGTTTAACACTACATTATAAAGGCAAATCGACGGAGTTTTCCTATCACATCGGAAAGCGGCGATTGGTTGTCGGCTTTGTTTTGGTATGCGGGCTGGTGATGCTTTCAAGTCGCACTAATCATAAGATTGATGAATCTCATGCTCGTATAGAGTATGCAAAAAGTGGCTTTATTGAGCAAAAACGAGACGTATCAGAGCTAAAATCAGCAACAGAACAACAATTAGCTGGCATTATGCTTAATTTGGCAGACGTGCAAAGCCAGATTCAACGTGTCAATGCGTTAGGGGCAAGGTTGGTAGAACAAGCTGGTTTAAATCAAGATGAGTTTGGGTTCCAAGAGTTGAGTAGTGTTGGTGGTCCAATCACCGATTCAGTTATTACTATTCAAGGCAGTAATGAGTTACTGGAGCGCATTGATTCGATGCTTGCAAGCTTAGATAGTAAAACTCAACAACTTGCAGCCCTTGAATCCATCATGATGAATCACCATATAGACGATCAGACTCATTTAGAAGGGCGTCCAATCACCTCAGGGTGGTTATCTTCATACTATGGTGTGCGGAAAGACCCATTTAGTGGCTTGCCGACAATGCATAAAGGTCTCGATTTTGCTGGCAAACAAGGTGACGCTGTTGTGTCTACCGGAGCTGGCTTAGTAACATGGGCGGGGGAGCGATATGGTTATGGTCAATTAGTTGAGATTGATCATGGCAATGGTCTTGTCACACGTTATGGTCACAATCAAGGCATAAGTGTTAAGATTGGGGATGTGGTAACCAAAGGCCAAGAAATAGCCCTTATGGGAAGTACCGGACGGTCAACAGGCGTTCATGTGCATTACGAAGTGATTAAAAATGGCAAGCAGCAAGATCCGCTGCCGTTTGTTTATCGAAAGTGATAAGTGATTTAACCACGTAAATTTGAAAATCGGCTCCATTGGGAGCCGATTGTTTTATCTCTCTATTAGATTGGAAGCTGTAAATCGATGTTTTCGAGTATATTCAGAAAAATTTTCGGTAGTCGTAATGACCGCCTGCTAAAAAAACTTAACAAACGTGTTGTCGAAATTAACGCCTTAGAGCCTGAGTTCGAAGCCTTGGATGATGAGCAGCTTAAAGCTAAAACGGTTGAGTTTAAGCAACGCATTCAAGATGGCGTTAGTCTAGATGACATCATGGTTGAAGCTTTTGCTGTTGTAAGAGAAGCCAGTAAACGGGTTTTCTCGATGCGTCATTTTGATGTGCAAATGGTCGGTGGCCAAGTGCTGCATGAAGGTAAAATTGCTGAGATGCGTACCGGTGAGGGTAAAACCCTTACTTCTACGTTGCCTGCTTATTTGAATGGTTTATCTGGTAAGGGCGTGCATGTTATTACCGTAAACGATTACTTGGCTAAACGTGATGCTGATTGGAGTCGTCCATTATTTGAATTCCTCGGTTTGACAGTGGGGTGTAATGTTCCTGGTATGTCTCATGCTGAGAAAAAAGAAGCCTACGCAGCGGATATTACTTACGGTACTAACAATGAATTTGGTTTCGATTATCTTCGCGACAATATGGCGTTTAGTCCCAATGACCGAGTGCAAAAGAAACTGTATTTTGCAGTAATAGATGAAGTTGATTCCATCCTGATTGATGAAGCCAGAACACCACTTATTATATCTGGTCAGGCGGAAGACAGTTCAGAGTTATATCGCCAAATTAACTTAATTATTCCACATTTAGTGCAGCAAGCTGACGAAGATAAAGAAGGCGATGAAGCGGGCCGTGAAGGTGAAGGTGATTTCACCATCGATGAAAAAGGTAAGCAAATTCACTTAACTGAACGTGGTCAGATTCACGTTGAAGAAATACTCAAAGAAAACGGTATCTTGCCGCAGGATGAATCATTATTCGCAGCTTCAAATATTTCTTTACTGCATCACGTTAATGCTGCTTTGAGAGCCCATAAATTATTTAATAAAGACGTTGACTACATAGTCAATGGCGACGAGATAGTCATTGTTGATGAACATACCGGCCGTACTATGGAAGGACGCCGTTGGTCAGAAGGTTTACATCAGGCTGTTGAAGCTAAAGAAGGTGTGAAAATTCAAAACGAAAACCAAACACTTGCATCAATAACGTTCCAGAACTACTTCCGACTTTATGAAAAACTGGCAGGTATGACGGGGACAGCTGATACTGAAGCATTTGAGTTTAACCATATTTATGGTTTGGAAACTGTGGTTATTCCAACCAACAAACCTATGCTTCGTGACGATAAAGCAGACTTAATTTACCTAACTGCCGAAGAGAAATACGAAGCGATAGTTGAAGACATAAAAGAATGTGTTAAACGTGGTCAACCAACTTTGGTGGGTACAGTTTCCATTGAAAATTCAGAGTTGCTTTCGCGAGTCTTGAAAAAAGCTAAGATTCCCCATGAAGTATTGAACGCCAAACAACATTTGCGTGAAGCCGATATTGTCGCACAGGCAGGTCGTCCTGGTGCGGTGACAATAGCGACTAACATGGCTGGTCGTGGTACAGATATAGTGTTAGGGGGTAACTGGCAATCTGAAGTTGCAAAAATACATGATCCTAAACCTGAAAAAGTAGCCAAAATCAAAGCTCAGTGGGAAGAAGATCACAAGAAAGTTATTGAAGCTGGTGGACTACATATCATAGGTACTGAGCGTCACGAATCAAGACGTATCGATAATCAGTTACGTGGTCGTTCTGGTCGTCAAGGTGACCCAGGCTCTTCTCGTTTCTATCTATCGTTAGAAGATGCACTGATGCGTATTTTTGCTTCTGAAAAAATGGGCAATATGATGAAACGCTTAGGCATGGAACACGGTGAGGCTATTGAACACCCTTGGGTGACTCGTGCCATCGAAAATGCGCAACGTAAGGTTGAAGGACGCAACTTCGATATGCGTAAACAGCTTTTAGAATATGATGATGTAGCCAATGATCAACGTAAAGTAATTTACGAACAACGTAATGAGTTGTTAGATGAAGGTGAAATCAGTGAAACCATTCAGGCAATCAGAGAAGATGTGGTCGATAGTGTTATTGACGACTACATACCGCCTCAATCTCTTGAAGAAATGTGGGATGTTGCCGGTTTAGAAGAGCGTATTCAAGGTGACTTTTTATTGGAATTACCCATCCAGAAGTGGTTAGATGAAGACGACAAATTATTCGAAGAAAAGCTACGTGAACGTATCCATGCTGGTGTAAATGACGCCTACAAAGAAAAAGAAGAGGCGGTTGGTGCAGATGTTATGCGTCAATTTGAAAAAGCGGTCATGTTGCAAAATCTGGATAGTTCGTGGAAGGAACATTTGGCTGCGATGGATCATTTACGCCAAGGTATTCATTTACGAGGTTATGCTCAAAAAAATCCAAAACAAGAATACAAGCGTGAATCTTTCCAACTATTTTCTGAGATGTTAGAGAATTTAAAAGTCGAAGTGATCAACATTCTTAGCAAGGTACGGGTTAAAGCCGAATCTGATGTTGAAGCAGTTGAAGAACAACGTAGGCAAGCCGATGAAGTTCAAAAGAGTTACGAAC
Source organism: Aliiglaciecola sp. NS0011-25 (assembly GCF_040370605.1). NCBI lineage: Bacteria > Pseudomonadati > Pseudomonadota > Gammaproteobacteria > Alteromonadales > Alteromonadaceae > Aliiglaciecola > Aliiglaciecola sp. NS0011-25. Next base: position 137,903 of record NZ_BAABWR010000003.1, on the reverse strand, counting down.
ATGAATCGCCAAATGAGCCAGAGCAAAGTGCTAACGCTGGACCCACAACAACAGTCCGTGAAGGCGCTAAAGTTGGCCGTAATGATCCCTGTCCTTGTGGTTCAGGTAAAAAATACAAGCAATGTCACGGTAAACTAAGTTAACCTTATTTGAATATATAAAAAGGGCATTTTTGCCCTTTTTTTGTGGAAATAATCGAATGAAAATTGTAGACGTGGCGGTTGGCGTCATTAAACGGGATAATCTAATCTTTATTAGTAAGCGAGCGGACGATTTGCATCAAGGAGGGTTATGGGAGTTTCCTGGTGGCAAGATTGAAGCAAACGAAACCGTTGCGCAAGCCACAGCGCGCGAGTTACATGAAGAGGTGGGTATCGATGTGGTTTCGCAGTCTGAATTTATGTTCATTGAACATGATTACGGAGATAAACAAGTTCGTTTACATATTCAATTAGTTGAACAATTTAGCAATGAGCCCTGCGGAAAAGAAGGTCAACTAACTCAGTGGGTGGCTATTGATAGCCTTGCTAGCTTGACCTTTCCGGCAGCGAATCAAGCCATTATTGCGAAGCTTGAATCCGACTTTTAAGTTTATCTGCATAGTCTTTTTGTTTTATTACAGTCGCTAATTCTTGGTTGATTGAGCGAATTAAAATGATTAATTCTCTGTGTTCCTTGGTGTTGCTTTTGAGCAACTGATCAATTTGCGAAAGTTGATTCAAGCAACAGTCTTTCACATCCTGGTTATATTGTTTACCAAGGAATTCGACTAATTGCGCCGTGTCATTCCCTCTGGCGCTGAACGGTTGGTTTTTGGCTTCTTCAATCTGTTTACGTAATTCAGATGTGCGATCAACCACTTGATTGAGTAGAGATTTGGCTCTGTCTACCAGGTTTGGTTCCAACGCTTGAATTATCCCTTCGAGCTCAGTTAATTTTTCATCTTGATAATGGGTAATATTATTTTTAGCATAAACTTGGCGAGCATCGCGCAACCCTTGGTTGGCAATAATTAAGGTATCTAGATTTGCCATAGGGGCATTTCTGACTTCAGGGGTTAATAACAACAAGGCTTTATCGAGGGGGATTTGTGCTTGCGTAACAGTTGCTTCTCGGTACAACATTGCATCCGTTTTGGCTGGCTCTTGCTGGCAGCCTACTAATATTTGCAAACAACACAGTAAAACCACATTACACCAGATCGTTTTAACCACTCTACAGCCTTAAAAAATGAATAGTTTTAATTGCAAGGGAGTATAGCAAAGGGCTTAGGCAACTAATACTACTCAGATGAAGTGATCAGGTGAACTGCAGGCAGCCTAAGTCAAAGGTTATCCGTGGGCATAGGACTTTTGTGGATTACTACGTACGGGCTGTTTCACTGAGCATACTTTGTTACGCCCGCTATTTTTGGCATCATACAAAGCTGCGTCTGCACTGTCGATAAGTTGTGTTAAATTAGATGTCTCCGTATCTGCGCTTACCCCAAAACTAGCGGTAATTTGAATCACTTTTTTATCTGCAACAAAGATATGTTTGGCGATAACTGTTCGCGCCCTGTCTGCGATGTGATTAGCAATCGTAATATCCGCTGCAGGGAGCAGAATAACGAACTCTTCTCCGCCCCATCTAGCGACAATATCAATATCCCTTAGAAAAGACTGAAGTAAAGTGGCGACTTCGCACAATGCCTTATCACCAGCGCTATGACCGTAAGTATCGTTTATATCCTTAAAGTGATCTAAATCCACCATTATCACAGCAATGGATTTATTCATTCTGGCTACTTTTTCATAGTGCCAAGCTAAATGTGCCCTATTGGGAAGCTGAGTTAATGGATCTCTTTGATGGCGTTTTGCAAATTCACCTTGTAACGACTTGCCAATTAACCAAATAATTAAAATTGCAGTAAAAATTGCGATAGTGATGTAAACGGTTTGAATTGCAAAGTCTTCAGTTGCAGCAATCTGCCGAACTTTCAAAGGGTTGATTAAAAACATTTTCCAATTTAATGACTCGAAATCTGCTTCTGCAATGAGTAAGTCTTCTCCTGCTACTTCAACAAGATAATTGTTATAATGATTGATATTATTTCGTCTAGAAATAAAAGGGGCATACCAAGGAAGTTGATTTAGCTGCAAGATGCGCTTGCCGTCAGCTACCAAGTTTGTGTCAGAAGACAATACAATGTTGTCATTGTGATCAACAAAAACAAAATCGTAACCATATTGCCTTTTAAAATCGTCGAAGGCATTGATGAAAGTAGTTAATTTTTTGTTTAGCCCTATGAACCCAAGAAACTCACCTTCGTCATTATGTACTTTTACATCATAATAAATGCGTATATCTTGGCGATTGCCTAATATGCCGACGATTTTATGCTTGGTTTTTTTGGCGCGAAAATACCATTCAACTTTATTTTCGTCCAAAGCCAATGATGGACCATCGGAATTATATTGAGTTCGGTTGCTTTCGTTGGCAACAAAAAACTCCATTTTGAATTCTTTCGATAAATCTTTGAGCTTCTGTTCAATTGCAGTTTGATCGATAACTGTGTCATTCATCAACGTTTTCAGGCTTGATGCCCGCGCTATTGTTTCAGCGATAAACAAAGGTTTTACGATTTCTTCGGAGACTAAATTGAAGGCAGGTGTAAGGCTCTCTTGCTCCAATAGACTTTGAGTTTCTACTGACTTCAAAAGTGAAATAATTGCGCTTAGGGCCACTGCAAAAATGAATGCAACTATGGCAACTATAACTTTATTCTTGAAGTATCTTCGCCATTTTTGAACCATTACTTAAACCTATATTTACTGAGCGTAGGACTTTAACAAACCAGCCAATAAACACCATTCAACTTTAGTATAAAAATTAGGCGGAAAAAATACTAAGAAATCTCTTTGCGGTTACGTTTAGAGGCTAAAGGTCGTGCTAAATCAGGGGCTTGTTATCGGACAATATAATTTAGACTCAGGGGCTTAATCCGTAACTAGGAAGGAGGATTGTGCTTTATTGTCCATTTTCACACGGTAAATGTTATTATACAGAAGCTGCAACCATAGAAGAGATGAATAAAGAGGTAATATTTCGTCTTTAAGTATATTTACTTAGCTTTGGTTACCTTAAATTTACCTTAAACATTTAGACTAAGAAGATTATGGCCAAATCCAACATTTCCAAATTACTGGATAAACATGACAACTTGATTCATTCCGAGATGATGAAAGTAGTTTCTCATGTACAACGCAAAGATGAAGACTGGATCATGAATACAGTGATGGTTGAAGGACAAGACGTGCCTTTTAAATTTCGTCGTAAGAAACAATACAAAAACCTCAATGGTTGTCAGGTGAATCTTACTTATTACCCAATAGTTGAAACTGTTGCGGGAATAGAATTTGAAGCGATGAAAGTGGTTAGAATCAAAATAGCTTAGGAATTTTGGCGATGGCTGAGCACAATGCAATGCTCAATGGGTTAGTTCTTCATCGACGACAATATCGGGAAACCAGTTTTCTTGTAGATTTTTTCACTAAGCAACAGGGGCGTATCTCTGCCGTGTGCCGCGGAGTCAGAGGCGGTAAAAGCGCCAAGTCGAATGAAAAAAAGAGTCTTCTACAGCCATTCCAACCCCTGAGCCTAACGTTCAGTGGAAGGCATGAATTGAAAAACCTTGCACAAATTGAAGGAAATGGCAGAGCTTTTTTGTTGCAAGGTGCAGTATTATTTTCCGCAATGTATTTGAATGAACTGCTTAATCGAGTATTGCCAAAAGAAGTGTCATATCCTGAAGTGTTTGACCTTTATATGGCCAGCCTGCTTCGCCTTGCTAACAATGAATCAATTGAAGTTGTATTACGGGAATTTGAAATCAGTCTGATTCACAATATTGGTTACGGATTCGATTGGCAATCTGATTGTCATTCTGGCGACAAATTAGAACCCAATGGCTATTATAGTTTCATTAGTGATCGCGGTTTTTATCGTCTTAATCAGGTGGAGCAAACCGCTAATTGTTTTCTAGGAACAGATTTAGAAAATGTTGCTAGTTTTCAGTGGGACAAACAAAGTTTACTAGTTGCCAAGCGTGTTACACGGATGGCTTTTAAACCTATTATCGGTGATAAACCGTTAAAAAGCAGAGAGTTATTTATTAAATTGGAGCGAACTGAATGAGTGATATCTTCTTGGGTGTGAATATTGATCACATCGCCACATTGCGAAATGCGCGAGGAACCCAATATCCTGATCCTGTGCATGCCGCCGATATTGCAGAGCGCGCAGGCGCTGATGGGATCACAGTTCACTTGCGTGAAGACCGCCGGCACATTAAAGATCGCGATGTGAGACTGCTTCGAGAAACCATCAATACTCGCTTAAATTTAGAAATGGCAGTGACCGAAGAAATGCTCGCGATAGCTATCCAGACTAAACCAGAGTTTTGTTGCTTGGTGCCTGAAAAAAGACAGGAGCTTACCACTGAAGGTGGTTTAGATGTTGCGGGTAATCTCAGTAAATTAACAGAGGCTTGTTCGCGATTGGGCGAACAAAATATCCAAGTGTCGCTATTTATCGATGCGCAAAAGAATCAAATCGATGCTGCGCTAAAAGCGGGCGCGCCGTACATTGAAATACATACAGGTCAATATGCCGAGGCGACTACCGAAGCTCAAATGTTAGTAGAGTTGGAAAAGCTTAAAACTGGGATAAGTTACGCCCATTCTTTGGGATTAAAGGTTAACGCCGGTCACGGTTTGCATTATCACAACGTCAAACCGATTGCTGCATTGGATGAAATTATTGAATTGAATATAGGCCATGCGATTATTGCCCGTGCTGCGTTTGATGGATTAGCCACTGCGGTTGCCGATATGAAACGACTGATGTTAGAGGCGAGGGCATAAGTTGGCGGTTTTAGGTCTGGGTACAGACATTATAGAAATAGTGCGATTAGAGAAACAACTTGAAAAATCAGATCGATTGCCTTTACGTATTTTAACGTCCACTGAAATGCAGATTTATCGTGAACACCCTTATCCTTCACGATATTTAGCGAAGCGATTTGCCGCTAAAGAAGCGGCAGTTAAAGCCTTAGGTACGGGGATTGGGAATGGTGTGGGTTGGCAACAAATCGAAATTACCAGTGGTGAGTTGGGTGAACCTATAATTCGCTTTAGTGGACACTTTGCAAAATTGTGTGAGCAGCGTGGTATTGATAATGCCTTGGTGTCTATTTCAGATGAGCAGCACTATGCAATGGCCACAGTGATTTTGGAGCAGAGTAAATAACCATGGTTAACTTCTATTCACCGAAAAAGAACAAAAGTAGTGATGCTTCCAAGAGTCAGTTGATTGGTCGGCGTGTTATCGTGACGATTTCTCACTTAGATCATTTGGCCCAAGGTGTTAGTGCAGATCACGACCCGCTTATTTTTATCGAAGGTGTTTTACCTGGCGAAACCGTCGAAGTTGAAATAACAGAAGATCGTGGCAAAGTCTGTAATGCTCGTTTACTCAACATTCTTCAGCCATCGGAATTTAGACAGCTTCCTTTTTGTGAACATGTTGATGTCTGTGGTGGATGCCAAACCCAACATTGCCAAACCGATGCGATGTTGCAATTTAAGCAAGCCGCGATACAAAACCTAATCTTACACACCGCGTTGGATACTAATCAATCTTCGCCACCGGCGAAAAGGGTGCTTAGCAAAGCCACTCGCGGAGGCAAAAATAAAAAGATGCGCAAGTTCAGCGATAAACAATCCAATTTAGATTGGCAAGCTGCACTTCACTCTAGTCCAACGGGGTATCGACGTAAAACACGGTTGTCTGTCGATGCGAGAAATCCAGATGCGTTGAAGCTTGGTTTTCGAACCAAAGGCAGTAATAAAATATTTAGCTTGCAACAATGTCCTGTGCTTAACCAACAACTTGAGCAGTTGATTGAGCCATTACAACAAATGTTCGCTAAGTTGCAAACACCTTCAAATATAGGTCATGTTAGTCTGCTAAACTCTGATAATGGTGTACAAGTTTGTATCCGCACGATTCACTCCTTGAGTCACCAAGATTGTGCGTTATGTGCTGAGTTTGCTGAAAAATATGGTCTACAGTTAATTTTAGAAGATAAGCAAAACAGACAAGAGTTTGTTACCCAGCCCGATAAGCAGTTGGCTTATGAAATTAATCCTAAGTTGAGTCTGCAGATCCACAATGATGATTTTGTGCAGGTAAATCCGCAGGTTAATCAGAACATGATCAAGCAAGCAATGGATTGGCTAGAGTTAGACAAATCTGACGCTGTTTTGGATTTATTTTGTGGAATTGGTAATTTTAGCCTGCCCATTGCGGCTCAATGCGACCGTTTAGTTGGTGTCGAAGGTGTACCTAAAATGGTGCAAAGAGCCCAACATAATGCAACTATCAACAAACTCAATAATTGTCATTTCATTCATTCTGATTTGAATAGCACAAAATTATCTGAGCATGAGCAAATTGAAACCTGCAATAAAGTGTTACTTGATCCTGCCCGAGAAGGTGCACTGGCTGTTGTTAAACAGCTAGCTACTTTAAAGCCATCTCATATTCTTTATGTGTCCTGCAATCCTGCCACTTTCGCCCGTGATGCAGCACAATTAATTGAAAAAAATTATAGACTCGATAAATTATGTGTAATGGATATGTTTCCACAAACTGCACACACTGAATTGATGGCATTATTTGTGCCTCTGAATAAACGAAAGTAACTCTACTGGGCTATTATTATGGTTTCTATCCGAACAGTTCATCAACCAGAACGACCTACATTTGATAAATGGCTTGATTGCCTGAACCTGTCGGAGAGCACCAAACAAAAACTACGAGACACATCTGAATCACCGGAAATCTTGCTTGTTGGCCAAGAAATGGTGGAAATTCTACATGAATTAAATATGGATGATGAAACGCTTCAAGCGTCTTTAGTCTATCCATATTGTGAAGTGCATGGTTTAGATGATGATCAAATCGAAGAAGAGTTTGGCAAGGGCGTGCGTCACTTAATCAGTGGTGTGCGTCGTATGGATGCGATTAAGACCTTACATAGCCGCAGTAGTAAAAAGGCTGATGAAGCGCAAATAGACAATATCCGGCGCATGTTGCTAGCCATGGTCGAAGATGTTCGCACGGTATTAATCAAATTAGCTGAGCGAATTTGTACGCTTCAGAAAATGAAAAAAGCGGATGAAGAAACCCGTGTCATTGTTGCGCGCGAGTGTTCAACTATCTACGCTCCCCTTGCTAATCGGTTAGGAATTGGTCAGCTTAAGTGGGAGATAGAAGATCTATCGTTTCGTTATTTACACCCAGAAACATACAAACAAATTGCTAAATTATTAGATGAAAAGCGTACAGACAGGCAGCAATATATCGAAGAGTTTGTTACCAATTTACAAACTGAAATGGATAATGCCAATATCAAAGTTAAAGTCTACGGCCGGCCAAAACACATTTACAGTATATGGAAGAAGATGCAGAAAAAGCATTTGTCTTTCGAACAACTGTTTGATATTCGAGCGGTCCGAATCATCGCAGAAAGACTGCAAGATTGTTATAGCGCATTGGGTATAGTCCATTCTTTGTTTAAACATATTCCCAATGAATTCGATGACTATATTGCCACTCCTAAACCTAATGGATATCAATCAATACATACCGTGGTAAGAGGGCCAGAAGAACGCCCAGTTGAAATTCAGATCCGTACTGAGCAAATGCATCAGGATGCCGAGTTGGGTGTTGCAGCCCATTGGAAATACAAGGAAGGGGTAAGTTCAGAGCGCTCAGCTTACGAAGATAAAATTAATTGGTTGCGTAAAATTCTGTTATGGCAAGAAGAAGTCGCAGAATCAGGCGATTTGGTGGAGGAGTTACGCAGTCAGGTTTTCGATGACAGGGTTTATGTCTTTACCCCTAAGGGTGATGTTATTGATTTGCCGCTGGGTTCAACTCCATTAGATTTTGCATATTACATCCATAGCAATGTAGGTCACCGCTGTAATGGTGCCAAAGTAAATGGCCGTATTGTTACCTTTACTTATCAATTGCAAACTGGCGATCAGGTTGAAGTATTGACCGGTAAGAATTTAAATCCTAGTCGTGACTGGATGCACCCTAGTTTGGGTTACGTGCATTCTTCAAGAGCACGAGCAAAAATTCATACTTGGTTTAAAAAACAAGACAAAGAGAAAAACCTACAAGCCGGAAAAGAACTGCTAGACCGTGAACTCTCCAAAGCTAATTTGGTTTTGAAAGATGCCGCTAAGGCGTGTGAACGATTCAATGTGAATCAGGTTGAAGATTTATACGCTGCCATTGGGGGGGGGGATCTGCGCATTATGCAGGTGGTTAATTATTTACAACAATTAGACGCGCCACCACCGGAAATCGATCCTCGCGTTAAAACCACTCAAAGTAAACCTGCAAAAGGTACCACGGATACCATAGTCGTGGAGGGGGTTGGCAATCTCATGAGTCAAATTGCTAAGTGTTGTCAGCCATTACCCGGGGATTCAATACAAGGCTATATCACTATGGGACGAGGTATTAGCGTGCATCGAGAAAATTGTGATCAGCTAAGCCATTTGTTAGACCAACATCCTGAACGGGAAATAGAAGTAAACTGGGCGAATGATTTAAGAGGCAGCTTCCTAACCGACTTAGATGTTCACACTTCTGACCGCGATGGCATTTTACGCGATATTACTACTGTGTTGGCCAACGACAAGGTCACTTTGTTGGGAGTTAACAGCTTAAGTAACACTAAAGACCAAACAGCTAAAATCAAGATATCTCTGGAAGTTAAAGATCTTGCTAGTTTGTCTAGAACCATTGCCAGATTGCAACAAGTTAAAGGAGTCACTGATGTCGTCAGGCTCGACAAGTGAGTCAGGTGGACTAAGCCATTATCCACAAGTAGAGCGCTTGCTTAGCATCATGGCACGCCTGCGTGATCCTGAAAATGGTTGTCCGTGGGACAAACAGCAAAGTTTTGAAACTATAGTGCCTTTTACCATCGAAGAAGCCTATGAAGTTGCTGATGCAATAGAACATGGCAGCATGCAGGATATTCAAGAAGAACTGGGCGATTTGTTATTTCAAGTAGTGTTTTATGCGCAATTGGGGAAAGAGCAACAAGCGTTTGATTTTGAAGGGATAGCGCAAACAATCTGCGATAAGCTTATACGTCGTCACCCCCATGTATTTGCCGAGCAACAACAGACTTCAGTAGAACAAGTAAGCCTGACTTGGGATGCGATTAAACAGCAGGAACGAGTACAAAAGGGGGGGCATCCACAAGCCAGTATTTTGGATAATATTCCAATCGGAATGTCGCCATTGATGCGAGCGCAAAAAATCCAAAAAGAGTGTGCCAAAGTGGGATTTGATTGGCCTGATGTTGCTCCTGTGGTTGATAAAGTGGAAGAAGAGATCGCTGAGGTAATGGAAGAGGTGAAGCAAGATCCCCAGGATCATCAACGTATTGAAGAAGAAATGGGCGATTTGTTGTTTGCGGTGGTGAATCTATCTAGACATTTAAAGGTGAACCCTGAAACAGCACTTAGAAAAGCCAATCGAAAATTTGCTGGGCGCTTTGCCAAAGTAGAGCAACATTTTGCTGCACAAAAAACCGATCTCAGTGATGCTACCCTAAGCCAGATGGAAGCCATCTGGCAAAAGGTTAAACATTTAGAAGGTTAGTTTTCGCGCGCCTAAACCAGCAAGTAATAGCAGTAGCAACCAAGTCATAGAACCACCCCCTCCAGAACTACTATCAGTTGGAGTCGTTGGGTTGCTAACTGGCGTTGTCGGAGTGAATACAAAGTTACGCACTTTCCCTTGGTCGTCGCCTTCTGAAACACTCAAGTCTTTGCGATAGGATATTTCTATTAAGTGATTACCTTCAGCAAGCGATATGCTCTGAGTCGTAAAATCCACTTCACCGGAAATAAATTCTTGTTCTTCACCATTTACCAGCAGATAAAGAGCGTCAAAAGGCTCTGTTGGTTCATCTTCGTTTTCTTCTGATGAAACTGCCCACTCAAAATTCAATGTGCCTTCGCCTTCAATCAGGGCGATCAAAATACTCTCTTGATTACTTGAAATATTGCCACTTACAATACCTCCCAAAGAGCTACTTCGCCAAGCCGCGTCGCCACCACTGTATATCGTCACTGCTGCGTTTGCTGTGCCTATTGAACTAGCCAAATTAGTAGCTTGGTCAACCGCATAACCTTGAATACTAATATTGCTAGTGGGAATATCTTGTACATCAGATGTAATCGAAATTGTAGCTGACTTAAGCCCTTGAGATTGTGCATTAAAGGTGAGCAAAAGCTGACAGCTCTGTTGTGCCGTTAAGCTCGTGCATTGACTGCTATCGATACTAAAGTCGTTGCTATTAGACAGGCTAATAGTTGGCATAATCGTACTGTTCGAATTATTAGTCACTGTATATTGCTGTACAAAATTTACGTTGACTGGTGTGTTGGTGATCTTCGCTTCTCCTGTAATACCAACGCCATAGCGAGTGGCGTTAATGAAGCCGAGCAAAGCGCCGACTCTGGCATATACACCAGGATAACCTTCAGCTGCACAGCCTATGCCCCAGCTGGTGATACCCACTTGCATGGGGCCTGAACTCGTTTCAACAAACAAAGGCCCGCCACTATCGCCTTGACAGGCACTTGCTCCACCTGAATCCAGTGCTGCACATATCATTTGCTCGGTAATACCAGTAGCTGATTGACTTACCCCTTGTGAATTAGCTAATTCACTGCGACATTGGGTATTGGTGAGCAGGGGAAGTTCCACTTCTTGCAGTATATCTGGGAAGTTGCCAGTAGGTCCCTCGTTCGGCAGGTAACCGGTGCGGCCACCCCAACCAATAGATGTCGCAATCGTATTCTCGATAGCGAGTTGGTCTGTGGTGCTTGAGTCTGCAAGTTGAATAGCCGTGTTTTCAAGACTCTGCTCTAATTCTATCAGCGCCACATCGTTATCGAAGGTTTCTGAATCATAATTAGGATGGGAATAAATCCGCTTAATGGCTAATGCTTGATCTGCACCATCTCTGAGATCGTATTCACCAACGTTAACTCTGTATTGATCTGCAAATTCAGAGTCTACACAATGGGCTGCGGTTAATACCCATTGCTCACCTAAAAATGTTGCTCCGCAAACGACATCTTGAACCGAACCTTGCAAAGTCGTAACAGCAATGCTGGCGGTGGCATTTTCTAATTGGATGAGTGCTTGTCCGTCTTCTTGAGTAATACCCACAATTGGGATGCTGCCATTGAAGTCGTCGCCCAGTGTTCCTGATTCTAAGGGCCCATCGACGTTGTTATAGATAATCGCGCCAATTCCACCACCGGATTCACAATTGAGCGCTTTTTCGGAAAAATTAATTTCACCACGTTCGATTAAACAAATATTATTTGTTACGCCTTGGCATTGTGCATCGCCGATACCACAGTCGACTATAATACCTGTCGCTTCGCCGTCTGGTCCAAATCCGAATGGATCAGATTGATAAGCAGTATTATTTACCGTAACCGTAGTTTCCACTTCTGTACCCACTACCACTAATGCCGACATAAAGGGATACTCTCCCTCATCAGCAGATGAGCCTCCAACAATCAGAGGGGTAATAGCCGAGTCTTTTTTTTCGCTACTTTGCTGTTTGCTCAACGCTATTTGCTCTGAACGTAAACTGGTAGCAGAGGCTAAGTTAAATTGTATGGCTGTAACAACCAACAAAAACCACTTAATATACTTCATCTAACTGACTCCAATAGAAAATTGTATTCGCGCATAACAGACAAATGATATCCCAGACAGTGCGCGTTATGACCATAAAAATGACCTATGGTTTACATTGTTGGGCAATATATCTCAAACAAGGCTAATTAACTAATTTAGTGTTTTCAGGTATCTCAACTTGATACGGCTGTAATAAATACCAATATTTTCGCTGCAACTTGCCTTTACAATGGATCAAGTTAGATGAATAGAATATGAATTGATTGGCTTAATTGCCTAAAAAACTTGCAATATACTCTCGCGTTTTATGAAAACTTCTGTATAATTCGCGCCCTGCCCAGTTACGCCCACTTTGGGAAAGTGGAAGAATCAATCGACTCGAAGGGGTCAATATGTTGATTTAAGAGGTTTTCTGGATTGTTGAATATAAGATGTTAAACATCGGATATTTGGCTAGAGCAGAAAATTAACCAGTAACAATTTATATATTTCGGGTATTTTAAAATGAAAACTTTTGTTGCAAAACCAGAGACGGTAAAACGCGACTGGTATGTGGTTGACGCCGCAGACAAAACACTAGGCCGTTTGGCCACAGAGATCGCGATACGTTTACGCGGTAAGCATAAGCCAGAGTACACACCTCATGTTGACACTGGTGATTACATTATCGTAATCAATGCTGAAAAAGTAACTGTTACTGGCCGTAAGGCACAGAACAAAATCTATTATTCCTACACTGGTTACCCAGGTGGATTGAAAGATACAACATTTGAGAAACTTCAAGCTCACAAGCCTGAAATGATCATTGAGAAAGCGGTAAAAGGTATGTTGCCTAAAGGTCCTCTTGGACGTGCTATGTTCCGCAAAATGAAAGTGTACGCTGGTACTGAGCATTCACATGCTGCTCAACAGCCTCAAGTTCTAGACATTTAAGGAGCGAGAAAAATGGCAGATACTCAATACTACGGCACTGGCCGTCGCAAAAGCTCTACCGCTCGTGTTTTTCTACGTCCAGGTAGTGGCAACATTTTAGTTAACAAACGTCCTTTGGATGTTTTCTTCGGTCGTGAAACAGCACGCATGGTTGTTCGTCAGCCACTTGAGCTAGTTGAAATGACTGATAAATTTGACCTATACGTCACCGTAGCCGGTGGTGGTATTAGTGGTCAAGCTGGCGCAATCCGTCACGGTATTACTCGTGCTTTGATGGAATATGACGAAACACTTCGTCCAGCTCTTCGTAAAGCCGGGTTCGTAACTCGTGATGCACGTAAAGTTGAACGTAAGAAAGTGGGTCTTCATAAAGCGCGTAAGCGTCCTCAATACTCAAAACGTTAATTTTTACGTTACGAATATTTCAAAAAACCCAGCAACGCTGGGTTTTTTATTGTTAAAAATTTGATGTTTTTATGTCTATTAAATTTGATTGAGTTGTCCTAAGACAAATTAATCCCACAAAACATAGGTTTATTTACTTAATTCCTTGTCTTTATTAGGGGTTTTCTTTTATCATTTCATGTTAATAGATAAATTCAACAAAACCGTAATTTCTTGTGACAGTTAGCTGCTAGCAAATCGCTATCGGAACCAACTAGTTATGTTCAAGAAGTATCACTAAATCCGAACTTGGAGAAGAGTGGATGAGCAATGTGTCTGTCGATACAAATGATTCGTCAAAGAATGACAATCAGCCCCAAGACAACCCTAGACGCCGATTCCTCACTGTAGCTACATCAGTGGTGGGTGCAGCAGGCGTTGCAGGTGTCGCAGTACCTTTTATTGGTTCTTGGAACCCGAGTGAAAGGGCGAAAGCCGCTGGAGCTGATGTGCAAATTGACATTGGTAAAATTCAGCCGGGGCAAATGATCCGTGTTATCTGGAGAAGTAAACCAGTTTGGGTTGTAAGGCGGACGCCAGAACTGCTAGCTTCATTGGCAAAACACGAAGATATACTCAAAGATCCAGATTCTGAGCAAGAGCAACAACCAGCTTTTGCCAAAAATCGTTACCGTTCTCTGAAGGAAGAATACCTAATACTCGTGGGCATTTGTACGCATCTTGGATGCTCTCCACAGCATTTGGCTGACGGCGCATTTGCCGAATACGTTGAAGGCGTAGACGAGGGATTCTTCTGCCCTTGTCATGGTTCCAAATTTGATATGGCTGGCCGCGTGTTTGATGGAGTACCTGCACCACTGAATTTGGTTGTTCCGCCTTATCAGTATGTTGATGACAATACCGTTATTATCGGTTCAGAAGCCGAGGGGGCAGCATAAGATGTTTAAAAGTCTTTTAGATTGGATTGAATATCGTATTCCGATGATGCGCGTTGCTAACATGCACGCGATTCAATACCCTGCACCAAAAAATATGAATTTTTGGTATATATTTGGCTTCTTGGCCACAATTGTACTGATAAACCAAATTGTCACCGGTGTGTGGCTAACCATGAATTTTGTACCTTCATCTGAAGGTGCTTTTGCTTCTGTAGAATACATCATGCGTGATGTGCCTTACGGAGACGTACTTAGATACATGCACTCTACAGGGGCTTCGGCTTTCTTTATAGTGGTGTATTTGCACATGTTCCGCGGAATGATGTACGGCTCTTACCAAAAGCCTCGTGAACTACTGTGGTTGTTTGGTATGTTCATTTACCTTGCGCTAATGGCTGAAGCCTTCATGGGTTACGTACTTCCTTGGGGACAAATGTCCTACTGGGGGGCGCAGGTAATTGTATCCTTGTTTAGCGCTATCCCTGTGATTGGTCCAGACTTAGTTGAATGGATTCAAGGGGACTACGTTATCTCTGGTGCTACCCTCAATAGATTCTTCGCCTTGCATGTTATTGCATTGCCACTGGTCATCGTCATTCTAGTGTTCTTACACATAGTTGCGTTGCATGAAGTAGGTTCAAATAACCCTGATGGCGTTGAAGTTAAGCGCAAAAAAGGTTCATTGACTGAAGATCAAAAAACCAAATTTGAAATGCACGAATACTACACTAAAAAATACGACATCATTGATGACGTAGTACCTTTCTTCCCACATATTGTGTTGAAAGACATGGTTGCATTTGCTGCATTCTTATTTATCTTCTGTTACATCATGTTCTTCGCACCTGGAATGGGTGGGTACTTCCTAGAACATCCTAACTTTGAAATTGCTAACCCGTTGAAAACTCCTGAACATATTTTCCCTGTTTGGTATTTCACACCCTTCTACGCAATCTTAAAAGCCGTTCCTGATAAGCTCGGTGGTGTTATCGGTATGTTCGCTGCAATCATTGCTTTGTTCTTACTACCTTGGATTGACCGCGGTAAAGTGAAATCTTGGCGTTATCGTTGTGGTTTACATCGCTGGAATCTATTGGTCTTTGCAGCCGTGTTTATCTTCTTAGGTTACTTAGGTGGTACACCACAAGAAAATTGGAAAATAATTGCGTCTCGAATCGCAACTATCATGTACTTTGGATTCTTCGTTTTAATGTTTATTTACAGCAGAAATGAGAATACTAAGCCGGTACCAGAGAGGATCACGAAATGAAAAAGTTTGTATTAGTGTTAACTTTATTGTTTTCGGGACTTGCTGGTGCAGCCGGTGGTGGAATCGAAAACGACCATATAGATATTGATTTGAACGACAAAGCAGCATTACAAAATGGTGCTAAGTTGTTCAATAACTACTGCTTAGGTTGTCATAACATGCAGTACCAACGTTATGAGCGCAGTTTCAAAGATTTAGGGATTCCTAATGAATTGGGACAGGAATATTTGCAGTTCACCGGTGAAAAAGTATCTGACCATATAAAAAGTGCTATTCCTGCTGAGAATGCCGCTAAATGGTTTGGCGCTCCACCACCTGACCTGACGCTAGTAGCGCGGGTGAGAGGTGCCGACTGGTTGTATACTTATTTGCGTACTTTCTACGTAGACGAAAGCAAAACCTTTGGGGTTAACAATAAGCGTTTCCCTGATGTAGGTATGCCTCACGTATTGCAAGAATTGCAAGGCACACCGCGTGAAACCCATGAAGAACGAATGATCGACGGTGAAATGAAAGAAGTTTACGTTGGCATTAAAACTGATGGTAATGGCGAGCTTAACGCTGAAGAATACGATAAGGCTGTGGGTGACTTAGTCCATTACCTTGTCTATGTTGGTGAGCCTGGTCGTTTGAATCTTGAAGCGACTGGTAGATGGGTTCTTGCCTTCATCGTTGTGTTGTTTATCTTTGTTTACTTACTTAAGAAAGAATATTGGCGTGATGTTCACTAATTCACCCAAAATTAAGGTATAATCCGAAAAGGGGCGAGTCTGCCCCTTTTTTTAATGAGTCTAATACCTTGGCGGTGTTAGGCAGCCAATCAATTTTGTGGTTTAAAACAAAGAATTGGTTGACCTGTTTTGTTGATTCTGGAGGATAGTTAATGGCTGTAGCCGCGAATAAACGTTCAATCATGACGTTGTTCTCAGACACAAGTGATATTTACAGTCACCAAGTGCGTATTGTACTTGCGGAAAAAGGAGTGGGTGTTGAAATCAGCTATACTGATCCAACCAACCTTCCTGAAGATTTACTTGATTTAAATCCCTATGGCACAGTGCCTACGCTGGTCGATAGAGAACTTGTTTTGTACAAGTCCCATATTATTATGGAATACTTGGATGAGCGTTTCCCACATCCTCCTCTTATGCCAGTTTATCCTGTTTCTCGCGGCCAAAGTCGTTTGATGATGCACCGTATAGAACAAGATTGGTATTCAGTAGCTGAAAAGATTCTTTCTGGTAAAGGTGATTTGGATGCAGCACGCAACGAATTGCGCGAAGCGTTACTTAGCCTAGCTCCATTATTTGCTGAAACTCCATTCTTTATGAGCGAAGAGTTTAGTTTGGTTGACTGTTACTTAGCTCCGCTATTGTGGAGGTTGCCTGCACTTGGTATCGAATTAACCGGTGCTGGCAGTAAAGAAGTATTAGCCTATATGAATCGCATATTTGCTCGTAGCTCCTTTAAAGCTTCGTTGACTGATCAAGAAAGAGAGATACACGATCCACTATAAGTGGTTTAGGTAGCATATTATGATGACTTCAAATCAACCGTATTTGTTAAGAGCATTTTACGAATGGATCGTAGACAACGACTTAACACCTTATTTAGTTGTTGATGCAACTGTTCCTGGTACTAACGTGCCACAGGAGCATGTGCATGATGGACAAATTGTTCTTAATGTATCACCAGGTGCATGTGTTAAATTAAATCTCGGTGATGCAGATGTTAGTTTTGAAGCTCGCTTTGGTGGTGTTGCACGGCAATTAGTCGTGCCCACTCATGCTGTTTTGGCTATATATGCTAAAGAAAATGGTGCTGGTACAGTATTTACTCCTGAAGAAAATTTAACTGATGGAGATAAAGGCGGAGTCGCATCTAAACCTAAAGCGACACCTAAGCCTGAGAGAAAAGGACCACCCAATTTAACGGTTGTTAAATAATCAATAAGAGGCGCTGTTTAGCGCCTTTTTTGTCATTTAGTAAAATTAATCAGTTCAACATTTCTAGGAAAGGTATACATGCGTTATTGGCTCATTTTGGTAACTATTTTGATTACCGGTTGTGAAAATGATGGAGTAGCAGATGACTCCATGTGGCAAATTTGTGATACCTATAAAGATATCTGTGATAACACTCATTCCGGAGCCTTGTGTTCAATACCTCGCAGTGAAGTCATTCGAGATCTAGCGCGTCAACGTGAGCAACTTAGCTCTATCAATACTTATGTTGCCCTCAAAACCTTAGATGCGTATCGCAGTTGTCTGGAGGATGCTTTTGTTTCTGAAGCGGTGAGAAATAAAGATGACAAACAATCACAAATCATAACCATCAGAAAGATTCCCGAAATACAGAAGGAATTAATTGCCAGTACTCGCGCTATAGCTCGTCCTGAAGTCAATCTATGGTTATGGACAAACTCTCAGAATGACGACAACTGGGAGTCTATGGTAAATGGCTTTGAGACAGCTAAAGACGTTCACGTAGATGTTTATGTTGCGTTGATGACCCGATACGCTAAATACAACAAAGAACAAGGTCTAGAGTATGCTCGTCAAGCACTCAAAAAGGCAGACGTAATTAAAGATATTCAGCCGTCAGTATATGAATTTTATGTTGGCTACTATCTGGATAAAAATGAACTAGAGAAGGCCGCTATTTGGCAAGGTCTATACAGTGCTTTAGACAAAAGTAAAGCTGAGGTGAACGCGCATTATTTTAAATTATTTGAAAAAATGTCACCGTCTCAAATACGCGTTGCTCAGAGCAAAGTGAATGATTTATTATTCGACGCTAAATGGTTATATAAAGATATGGACTCGTTTCCCAAAAACTTACAGTGAGTAACCTTACACAGCGGTTCCCGAGTCCAATCTAAAAAGATACCTATTTGTATTCAAATGCTTTGATGACTCGGGCGACACCATTTACGTTTCTGGCCACTTCAACCGCGATATCCGCTTCGTTGCTATCGACTAAGCCCATTAAAAACACTTCAGAGTCTTCAACTTCGACAATGATATTTAATCCATCCACACGTTTATCGCCAATCAGGGCGGTTTTCACCTTGCTGGCTAACCAAGTGTCATTTGCTATCACTGTGGCGGGTATAGGCTCAGCAACGCGCATTTGATTATGAATTTTACGCAAATTCTCAACAGTTTGTGCGGTTGTAGAAATCTCTGCTTTGATTGATTCTGTTGGTGCTTGTCCTACCAATAAAGCGATGCCATTGAATACTGTTATGTCGATTTTGGCAGAATCTAAATTCGAATTATTAGAAAACTTGGATGCTAACCGTGCCGTGGCGGTTTTGTCATCTATTTGCGTGCCCAAAGTGCGTCTGTCATGGGCTGCTGAAGCTGCGCCCACACCTGCACCGACTACCAGCGCTGCACAGCCCTGCATAAACAATGAGGCCACAACCATTAGAATCAGTAAACGGGAAGACTTAGTCAACATTTAGTTACTCCGCGCCTTGCTCAGGAAACAAACTGTCATCAATACACTCACATAGATTGTGTATCACCAATAAGTGTACTTCTTGGATGCGAGCGGTACGACTAGATGGAACTCGAATTTCGACATCATTTGGGCCAAGTAATCCGGCCATTTCACCACCGTCTTTACCGGTTAGGGCTACTATGGTCATATCTCGACTCAACGCAGCTTCCATCGCATTGATGACATTTCTTGAATTACCACTGGTGGAAATTGCTAGTAAAATATCACCGGCTTGACCAAGGGCGCGAACTTGCTTGGAGAAGACTTCGTCATAACTGTAATCATTGGCGATAGAAGTGATGGTTGAAGAATCTGTGGTTAAAGCCATTGCAGGTAAACTTGGGCGGTCGCGTTCATAGCGGTTGAGAAGTTCTGATGAAAAGTGCTGTGCGTCTCCTGCTGAACCACCATTACCACAGGATAATATTTTATTGCCGTGAATTAATGCATCAACCATCATTTGCGACGCTTTAAAAATAGACTCTGGAAGTACTTCTCCTGCAGCGATTTTAGTCTGGATACTTTCAGTGAAATTAGCTTTTATTTGTTCAATCATGACAATCTCAATAGTGTTTTAAATAGAATTTCAATGGCGTTTCTTTCAGACCGACTTAAACCATTGGATTTGATCCCCGTCAATCGCAACTAAATCGATTCGATGCGCTACCATTGCGGGGTTTAGACGGTGAAAGTGCATAAAATGTTTCACTGCCTGCGTAAATTTTTTTCGTTTAGCAGCATGAAAATATTCCGCTGCCGTACCGTAGTCAGATCGACTCCGAAATTTCACTTCAACAAATACCCATTCTTGGTCATCTTGCATCACCAAATCTATTTCACCTGTGCGGCAGTGATAATTGCTTTGGAAAAATCGGAGTCCGTTTTCTTCCAAGTATTGGCGAGCTCGATTTTCAGACAGCAGCCCTGTTGTTCTGGAAAAGCGCTGCTTAATCCATTGCAAGCAAAATAACCTCGCTTTCGGTAATCTTTCCAAATGGCAGTACACGAATAATATTGCCATTTTGGTCTACTGAAAGGGTTCCTGTCAGGCCCTTAATAGAAACTTGTGGTAATGCTTTTAAACCGGGTAAGAAAGGTACCAGAGTATACGCATCATAACCTAATGCAAATAAACGTTTTAACGTGTCGTCTTGTTTAGGCCAAATTTCAGCAACTTCATTTTTAAGTGACTGGTGCGCGCCATCAGGCAACATCCAAGGCATGTCAGTAAATGTGATATTACGCAGATCTCGTAAGGTATTATTACTGAAGTTCTGACTATAACTCCGTGATGAAGCATATACGGGCACAGCTTTATCATTAAATGGACTTAAACTTGTTTCAACAATAGGGTTGAGTAATTCGGTTTGTTCTGGAGATGCAAATAATACTATGGCATCAACATCTCGACGGTTTCGTGGTACCGAATATATCTTCTCGCTTGTGATACTTTCCAACTGATCAATGCGGGTTTTACTTTGGGATACATCCAGCAAAGAGGTTAAGCTGGTTCGCATACTTTTATTATCGGTAAAAGTCGCTAATCCCGGTGACACATCATTGTCTTCGGTTAAAATTTGCCAAGTTTGCAGAAACGTATTGGCCATTCGCATAGGGGCACCGCTTTGCTGGGTTACCACTATTGGACTTACCGCTCCAGTTTTGAATACTTTGTTGGCCAGTTGCACCGCCTCATCTTCTGGTGATAATGCAAAGTAAATTCGAATCCCAGGAGGGGCTGCTTGCTCAGCTAGCGCTAATTTCTGATTTTCATCGATGGGCTGTGTATCTATTATTCCAGGTTCTGCGACTAAGTTTGTTTCGTCTAATCGGTTCAAGCCAATTATATTCAGTTCTGGAGGAGCAAGCTGACTGAACTCAGCCAATTTATCTTTTACTAGAGGACCGATAACCACATCATAATCAGAAACTTCTGCCACTAATTCTGACATTGGTTTACTTTCTATATCGAAAAAGTGTAGCGCTGGAAAAGCATCCTGAGAATCACTTGAAACAGATTTCTGTTTTAAATAGTAGGCGGCTAAGAGGCCTTGTTTTATGGCTTCTCCTTGTTGCGATAACCTGCCTGAAAGCGGCAGTAAGACTGCAATTTTTTGCATTTGTAATTGACTGATCTGCATGGCTTGCTGTATTTCAGCAGGCAAATTAAGGCTTAACGGGTGAGCTTGAAAACGTGTTTGCCATTCGGCTACGGCAGTTTGTAATTGCCCTTGTTGCAGACCAAAACGTTTAACAATCAAACTCAGTTGTAACCAAGCAGACAAATCTGCATGTTTGCGCAGTGCATTCTCTAACTCTTGTTCATTCAGTCTTTGCAGCAGATACCATATATCTTCACTTTGCTGTTGTTCTGTCGGTTCAATTTGATTCAAGGATAGTGCCGCATTTAGCCATTGTTTTAAATGCACAAACTGCGCATATTGGATACGAAGAGCGCGTTTCTTATGACTAATATCTTGATTTATTTGGCCTTGCAGTTTTGCGATTTTTTGCCAGTCAGTAGCGGGCTTAGATAACTCACATTCCGCTAAAATTATTTGACTTTGATTGCGTAGGGCTGGATCAGTAAATTCACGGATAGATAAATGTACAATTTTTTCACTTTGCAGACATGCGCCTTGCTGTTTATAAGATTCTGCGGCACGGATTATCCATTGATTACGCAGATTTTGGTCTCCGGTATTGGCATAAACACGTTTAGCTTCATCTAAATAAAAGATAGGATCTTGCGGTAGCGTGTTTTGTTCATCTTGCTTAACCAGATCTGTTGATTGATTATTGCTCGCCGTATCGTTCTTCACAGGTGTTGAACCACAACCAATTAATGCCGTGATCGCACTGCAAGCAACTAGCCATTTTAACTTACCCATCGATACTCTCAAAATTTTCCAACCCATTTACCTTTAGGTAGTTTAAAATGCCTAATGACGTAAAACAATCAAAGGCTGATTATAAGTGGTAAAAACTGGCACATTGTTCATTGTTTCAACACCAATTGGAAATTTGGATGATATTACGCACCGCGCAATCAAAGTATTAAATGAAGTGGATTTGATTGCCGCCGAAGATACTCGACATAGTCAAAAGCTGTTGCAGCATTGGGGAGTGAAGACCCGAATGACAGCAGTTCATGATCATAACGAAAAACAAATTTCTAATCGCTTGATAGAACAGTTGAAAGAAGGACTGAATGTCGCGTTGATTTCAGATGCAGGCACACCTTTAATTAGTGATCCTGGATATAACTTAGTCAATCGCTGTAGAGAGCAAGAGGTGACAGTAGTGCCTATCCCAGGCGTTTGTGCGGCTATTGCTGCCTTAAGTGCATCTGGGCTTCCCACAGATCAGTTTCTATTTTACGGATTTTTGCCTGTAAAGCAGGTCGCTAAACATAGCGTACTAGAACGTCTCAATAGCGAAACAGCAACCACTGTTTTTTACGAATCTCCCCGTCGTATTGCAGATACAGTAAAAGCTATAATTGAAGTCTTGGGTGAGGATCGTAAATTATCCATCGCCAAAGAAATCACTAAAACCTTCGAAACATTTTATTCTGCAAGTGCCGTTGAGGTCTTGGCGTGGCTTTTAGAAGATGCTAACCATCAGCGCGGAGAATTTGTGTTGATGGTTGCAGGCGCACCGAAAAACGATAACGAATTGCCAGCTGAAAGTTTGCAACTGCTCAAAATCTTATTGCAAGATTTACCCTTAAAAAAGGCAGCAGCACTTACAGCTCAGCATTTCGGTGTTAAAAAGAATGCACTTTATCAGTACGGTTTAACCTTGAATGAGTAAAGTGAAGGCGTTTTTTTCAACGCTAATAATCATTTTCCTTGGGACTAATTTATCCTTATCTATTAGTGTCTATGGGCAGTCAGCGACCCAGTTAGAAAAACCTGCTGGAAACGAGCAAGGCGCTTGGTACGCTGATAGTCGCGGGATTATGGGCACCAACATCCATACCGAAATTTGGGCCGCCTCCCCAGAGCTAGGACATGCAGCTGTGGATGCGGTAATGCAAGAAATGCAGCGTATAAATCAATTAATGAGCCCTTATATCGATAGCAGCGAATTGTCGAAAGTGAACCGCTTAGCGGCGAACACTCCAGTAGCTGTTTCTAAAGAAATGTTTGAATTATTGCAGTTATCTTATGGGCTTTCAGAGGAAACTGATGGGGCGTTTGACATTACTTTCGCCAGCGTGGGCTATTTGTATAACTATCGGCAAAAACAACGGCCCGATGCGCAGACAATAAAAACCTTGTTGGATGCTATTAATTTTCGTCACTTGCAGCTAGACCCACATAAACAAACTGTTAAGTTTGCGCACCCTAAAGTCAAAATAGATTTGGGGGGGATTGCCAAGGGCCACGCAGTTGATAATGCATTATCTATTTTAAAAAATATGGGTATTGAGCATGCTTTAGTAACAGCCGGCGGCGATACGGGGCTGCTAGGCGATCGCAATGGCCGTCCTTGGAAAGTGGGTATTCGTGACCCTCGAAATCGGCAAAAACAAGCAGTGGTTTTGCCTCTTGAAAATATCGCAATGTCCACCTCTGGTGATTATGAAAGATATTTTGAAGAGGATGGGAAACGCTATCATCACATTCTTTCTCCGCAAAGTGGGGAATCCATCTATGAAGTGCAGAGTGTGACTATCATAGGCCCCAGAAGCACGTTGAACGATGGTTTATCCACTGCTGTGTTTGTATTAGGCGTCAAAAAAGGCATAGATTTAATCAATCACACTCGCGGCTATGAAGCGATTATTTTAGATAATCAGCGACGTCTACATTATTCCCAATCATTTGAAGCCGTTAATGTTGCGAATTGATTCTGGGGTTTTTCTAGTCGTACTAGGTACTATTTTATTCTCCAGCAAAGCAATTATGATCAAATACCTCTATCAGCTGGGTATAGGTCCATTGGAGCTGCAAACACTGCGCATGTTGTTTGTCTTACCGTTTTATTTACTTATCCTAATGTGGTCGTTAAAACAAACGGGGTGGGGAACACTCAGTGCTAAGGAATTATTAGCTTGCTGTGCCGCGGGCGTTGCTTGTTATCATTTAGGCAGTTATTTTGATTTGCTGGGATTGCAATATATTACCGCCGGGTTAGAAAGAATCATTCTATTTTGTTATCCCGCAGTGGCCATCTTATTTGGTTGGTGGTTTTTAAATGAAAAGCCGGTCACTAAAATTTGGTTAGCATTAATCTTATCTTATGCTGGAATTTTGGTGTTTTTCTATGCCGACCTCTCGTTTGGTGGAGAAAACATTTACTGGGGTAGCTTTCTGGTTTTTCTTGCGAGTATTTTAACTGCTTGGTACTTAGTGGCTACCCAGCGTTTTTCTCGACAGATTGGTAGTCAGCGCTTTGTTTGCCTGGCTATGATATCTGCTTGTATTACACTGCTCATACATTCTTATGCCGCAGGTGTGGGAGATTTGTTGCACTACTCAACTGAGCTCTATATGGGGGGGGTAATTGTGGCGATCTTTATGACCTTGATTCCATCTTTTATGATCAGTGCTGGGGTTAAAAGAATAGGGGCAAGTAAAGCGTCTATCGTTGGCGCAGTGGGGCCTTTATTTACGATTATATTATCTAACCAGCTTTTGGATGAACCTGTCACCTCTTTGCATATCACCGGTTTGGTGTTGGTAATATTAGGAATGCGGCAACTCCAAACCTAATTGCCGCTGGTAATTCCCGTGTTAAAACCGAATAACGATCAAGATAGGCGGTTTCTAAAATCTTCGTAGTTAAATTGGCGAATCAGCTCGAATTCCCCTGTGTTACGAATAATGCCAATTGCTGGGTGCTCGACGCCATTAAAGAATGTTGTTTTCACCATGGTGTAATGGATCATATCTTCAAAAATAACCCGCTCGCCTATCGCTAACTTGTGGTCGAAGCTATAGGTGTCGATAACATCACCTGCTAAACATGAGTTGCCACCTAGTTTATAATCGAAGGCTTTTTCTCCTGGCTCGCCAGCGCCTGTTACAGCAGGGCGATAAGGCATCTCTAATACATCTGGCATATGACCCGTTGCGGAAATATCCAAAATCGCAATTTGTCCTTCATTTTCGACAATATCCACAACTTCGGAAACCAAACTACCGGTTTGCCAAGCTACAGCCGAACCTGGTTCAAGAATTATATGAATATGTGGATGTCGTTGTTTAAACTGCACCAAGGTGTCAATGAGATGCTCAAGGTTATAACCTTGTTTGGTCATCAAGTGACCCCCACCGAGGTTTAACCATTGAATATCAGGTAGCCATTTTGCAAAACGTTTTTCCACTGCTAGCAACGTCCGCTCGGTGGCATAAGAGTCGCATTCACACAAATTGTGTACGTGAAACCCGTCTATGCCAGTTAAGTCTGCACCTTCCAAGTCGGCTACACGAATCCCTAAACGGGAGCCTGGTGCGCTAGGGTCGTACAATTCTGTTTCAGCTTCGCGGTGTTCTGGATTTACCCGTATTCCTGCTGAAATACCTTTAGCCAAAACTTGCTCTTTATAGCGTTGCCACTGAGTTAAACTATTGAATGAAATGTGATTCACTAAATTCAATAATTCATCCATGTCTGCCGGTTTATAAGCCGGCGAGAACGCATGGACTTCTTTACCCATTTCAAACTTGGCAAGCTTGGCTTCCCAAACTGAACTGGCGGTACAACCTTTTAAATATTTACCTACAAGATCAAAGGTTGACCACATAGCAAAACCTTTAAGAGCGAGAATAATATCGACCTCAGCTTCTCGCTGTACTCGTTCCATTATCTGCAAATTGCGTTCGAGTTTAGACTCTTCACACACATAACAAGGAGAAGGAATAGCGGGGTTTAACATTATATCGCTCAAGGTTTTGCTCCCAATTAGCGTTTAAAAGGACTTTGTTCGCACTCAATCACGTGCCAAGGTAGCCCATGTTGATTAAGCATGTCCATGAACGGGTCTGGATCAAATTGTTCCATATTCCAAACACCTTCACCTTTCCAAGTACCGTTTAACATAAGCGCTGCACCAATCATCGCTGGCACACCTGTTGTGTAAGAAACGGCTTGTGCGCCAACCTCTTCAAAACAGGCTGCGTGGTCACAGTTGTTGTAGATAAAGATGGTTTTTTCTTTACCGTCTTTAATACCTGTGATGTATGTGCCTATGCAGGTCATACCGGTATAACCTTCGGCAAGTGAACCTGGGTTTGGCAATACAGCTTTTAAGAATTCAAGAGGCACAATTTTTTGGCCTTGGAAGTCAATTGGCTCAATGCTTGTCATGCCTATACCTTCAAGCACGTTCAAGTGGTTTAAGTAAGCATCACCAAATGTCATCCAAAAACGTGCACGTTTCAAGGTTGGAAAATGTTTTACAATAGATTCCAATTCTTCGTGAAACATTAAATAAGAGGCTCTAACCCCAATATTTTGGTAATCAAGGTCTTCTCTGACACTTAATGGATCTGTTTCTTTCCATTGGCCATTTTCCCAAAAACGTCCTCGTTGAGTTATTTCGCGAATATTGATTTCTGGGTTGAAGTTAGTTGCAAAGGCTTGACCATGGTCGCCGCCATTACAATCGACAATATCCAGATAATGAATTTCATCAAAATAATGTTTAGCAGCGTAAGCGGTATAAACGTTAGTCACACCAGGATCGAAGCCACTACCTAAAAGCGCCATGATGCCTTTATCTTTAAATCGATCTTGATACGCCCACTGCCATGAATACTCAAATTTAGCTTCATCTTTAGGCTCGTAGTTGGCAGTATCTAAGTAGTTTGTTCCGGTAGCAAGACAGGCATCCATAATCGGCAGGTCTTGATAAGGTAGGGCTAGGTTGATAAGCAAATCAGGTTTAACTTTGTTGATCAAAGCTTCAACTTCTGCGGCATTATCAGCATCAACAGCATAAACTGCTTTCACACGGTCTGCGCCCACTTCAGCTTGTAAAGCTTCGCATTTGGACACGGTTCTGCTGGCCAAATAGATTTCATCGAAATGCTCTGGCATACGGGCACATTTTTTTATGGTTACTGCAGCAACGCCGCCAGCACCGATGATCAAAACACGAGACATATTAGCTTCCTTTTATCCAAGCTGAAAATTTTGCGCATGCTAACATTGCTAGCTAAAGACGCAATAGGCGAATGCAAAAATATAGACACTTTATTGATGTAATCCAAGTAGCTTATGCAACCTGTGAGGTATTTTTGTGGTAAATCCGCCACCATTGATATTGGCCGATACAAGCCATCACTAAGAAACATAAATAAAGTACGGATGTTGGATACAAATCTTTCTGCCAATAAACCCAAATGGCAACCACATCAACCACAATCCAAAAACTCCAGTTATACAGCTTTTTATGGGACATCAACCATTGAGCAACTAAACTTACACAGGTGGTAAATGCATCAAAGTAAGGTAGGCTTGCATCGGTATTGTTGGCCATAACCCATCCCCATAACAGCGTTGCAATAATCGCCAATGTCGCGATTTGCAAATAGTATCTTTGGCTTCCATGATCGACAATCACATGACCGCCGTCATCTAAATTTTTAGACCAAATCCAATATCCATATATTTGAAAGCCAACATAGATGAGATGCAGGATCATGTCGGAGTACAGTTTTACATCGTAAAAAATATAACTGTACAAACTAACCTGAATCAGGCCGAAGAAAAAACACCAAATACTGCGTTTTATGATCAGAAAGACGCATAAAAAACCGCTGACAGTCGCTATCCACTCAATCGGTGACGCGCCTGCAAAACCCGCTAGCCATTCAGTCCACTGCATGCTTATTCCTTTTTGTCATAATATTCGCTAGAGCTCGTTTCCCTTGAAGTCCGCCGGTATGCAGAGCGAGGATTTTAGATCCTGCAGGAAAATGGTTGCTCTCTACCAATTGGCGTAATCCCCAAAATAACTTACCTGAATAAATGGGTTCGATTGGGATATTATTATCTTGTTCAAATTGCTCACAAAAAGCGATAAGTTCTGGCGTCTTTTTGGCATAGCCACCAAAGTGAAAATCGGAATTAAGTTGCCAATCTGTCGATGCTTTTTGGCCATTCAATTGTTTCTTACTCTCATTCGGCAAAAACTGGTTCACTAATTCGTGTAAATAGTCATGTCCTTTTAACACACCTATGCCTAACACCCTGGTTTTGCTGTTTTGAGTTGCTTGGATTAACCCTGCCATAGTGCCACCACTGGCAACCGGCGCAACTATCAGATCAAATTCTTGGGTCAATTCTGTAACGATAGACGCAACGCCGCTCAAGGCTTGGTGTTGTGAACCACCTTCTGGAATTATCAATGAATTGGGATGGTTTTGGCGCAGGACTTCAAGGTAAGTATTGTCGGTGCGCTTCGCATAGGTGATTTTGTTGACCCACTCCAATTGTGCACCCCAACGTTCAAGGTCGTTGAGCATGGGCGTCATATTTTGTGAATAATCCCCTCTGATGACGGCTAACAAAGGGATATTTAACTTTTGGCAGCAAAAACCTAAAGCATGTAAATGATTAGAATGGCCACCTCCAAAACTGATAATTTTTGCTGGTGGTGAATGCGCAGCACTGAACAATGTTTGGCTGAGCTTGCGCCATTTATTACCCGAAATAATTGGGTGGATTAAATCGTCCCGTTTAATCCAAACTTCGACTCCATGATCATTTTTCCAGTTTAACCTAAGCTGCTGTTCTGCAGAGGGGAGCTGGATTCCAAGCTCTTGAGTTAATTTGCTAGCAGTCACTGAGGCTATATTCCCTTGCGGTTTACTGGCGTTTGAAACGCAATTCTGAGCTATAGGGCGTAAAATGTTGCACTGTCCCTGTTGCAGCTTTGTTTTGTGCTTCAATCCAATATTTTGCAGTCATCAAGTCTGGATGTAATTTTTTAAGGAGATCTTTTAAGTGGCGTTTTCCGACAATGAAATGTTCAAATTGTTCTGGAAAAACATCTTCTGGAGAAACTGACAGTGTGTCCATCGCAAAAGGGTCGTCTGATTTAGGAAGTTCTCTAAACGTACGTTGATTCATCAAACAAATTTCATCGTAATCATAGAAAATCACGCGGCCATGACGGGTAACCCCAAAGTTCTTATGCAACATATCGCCAGGAAATATATTGGCGGCGGCGATTTGTTTAATGCACAATCCCAAATCATTGATAGCATTGTAAATTTTTGTTTCATCGGTTTCAGTTTGCAAAAAAATATTTAAAGGAGTCATCTTACGTTCTATGTAGACGTGTTTGATGATAACTTCGTCTTCCTTAATTTCTATATTTTTACCTGCAACGGCTTGCAACTCTTCTAGTAAAGCCGGCTCCATTCGGTGTTTCGGCAGTCGGAAGTTAACGTATTCATGGGTATCTGCCATGCGTCCTACACGATCTGTGGTTTTGACCAAACGGTAGCATTCTCTGACTTGTTCGCGAGTGACTCTCTTACTCTCTGGAAATTCATCTTTTATAATTTTAAAGACTACTCCGTAAGACGGTAAATGGAACACTGCCATTACTAATCCGCGAATCCCAGGGGCAATGCTAAATTGGTCGTCGGTATTCTCTAAGTGCTGTAGAAAATTGCGATAAAAGACGGTTTTACCGTGTTTATAATGACCAATTGACATATACAGTTCGAAATTCTTTTTGTTAGGCATTAACTCTTGTAGAAAAGCTACTATTTCAGCTGGATACAAGGTATCTGCCATAAAGTAGGCGCGGGCAAAACCAAAGATGACGCTCAAGTCTTTATTACTGGTTAGCAAAGCATCTATCTGAAGTTCATTTTTCTCATTGATCAATAAAGCGATAACGAAGGGAAGGGTTTCATCGGGCATACAAATTCGACCGATCAAATAAGCGGCCTTTCCGCGAAAAAACACCGGCTTTAATATCTCTACCGTATGTACCGAGGCCAGTTGAGCTTTGTCTAACCGTGCTCTAAGTGCTTGATCAAGTTGCTCGATATCACTTTGTTTATTTTCATAGGGAATAGAAAATCGGTACATGGCTAAAATCGCTTCCATCATCGAGCCGACAGTGCCGCTAGTATCAAAGCTATTGACTACTTTATGTTTATCTTGCCCAGGGATATAACACCGACTAGGCAAGACGAACATAATCTCTTCATCAATTTTATTGTGTTTATACAGTCTACCGATCACCGAATTATAAAAGGTTTCGGCCAATTCATATTGGGGATGTTGCTCTAATTGAAGGGCGAAAAGGTTTTTAACTTGATGCCAGAATTGATGGGTCTGTTGGCGTGGGTTAATCAATGCATAAAGCTCAGAAATAGTATCAGCTAAACTTTGTTCATAAATAGATATGCGTTCTTTTACCGCAAGCTGGGTGGCTTGCCATTGAGCTTGCTCGAAACGTTGTTTTGCCCCAGAGGTGATTCTACAAAACCAACGGTAGTTTTTTTCAAAACCATAAAGTATCTGATAGGCCACTTTTTCTTGAATGCTTGGCATAGCTTCTGTCACAGTATAAATTTGATTAAAGTGTTATTGAAACACAAAACTATCTAATAATAAGTAAAAAAGTGAGGTGCTGAACTTTGCTGTGTTAATTTGTGATGATTCAGCTATAGGACGCAAATAGTGCAACGGAGTTTTCGTTATTGTTTTATCTGGTGATATTCAACCTGAAATGTAGGCGAAAGTAGCAAAACTCGGCTCCATTGAGTTTATCGAAAAACCGCCGGATAAAAACAAACCTCAAGAGGTGCTTTATACGTGTAGGCGTTACTAAATTGTCTTTGTTATTAAACTTCGATTTATTCTATGATTTTTCCAAACTTTTAAGTAAAGATTTGATTTGGAATACATGCTCGTCAACTTCATCATGCTCTTTTAGCGCGGCTTCGAGTTCATACACATAATCACGATTTAATCCGCTGGGCCCAGATGAATTGAATATTTGTTTTGCAATGTATTCAATACTCGCTTCACCTAAATAGGCTGCATTATCAGGGCTAGCAATGTAAATTAATCCATTTACGATCCGGTTATTTGATAAATGAATAGGGATTTCATGGCGCAGGTAGCCATTTTTCTCGCGATGATCTAATTGTTCAAAAACTTCATGGTTTACTTTAAAGGCCCTACCAAAACATCGCTCCCCTTGAACGGGAGTTAGTGTGAGTACTCTTCCAGGGCTTTCAGGTGTGCCACGGTGATCATGACTTCCTTGCCAAAAACGCCGCGCATATCCATTAATGTACGCATATTCACTGGCTATATAATCAAAGTCTACCTTGTATATGAGAGAGCCATAGCCGAATAGCCAGATTTCATCATAGTCAGCTAGATTCTGACGTTGTTTGTTAATTGCTTGGGTATCGAAAGCCATCTAAAAATACTATTCTGTTACTGTAATCTCGAAATTACCCCACACTTTACACCAGATTTTTAGTAAAAGAATCCAATCTAGACCGTACTATTTTTTCTGATTCCAATAGGCGCTAGCGTACAACTTATTTTTATCATACTGACAGTGTTCATTTAGATGAGCCTTCAATTGCCTGACAATGCTAGCCTCTGCTGCGATAAAAATAGCAGTGTCGCGCAGCTCTCTAGGCTGTGATGATAATGCTGATAAAAAGTCTTTAGTTAACTTATCAGGGGTAATAAACCAGTTAATTTTAATGCCTTCGGGGGCGTCTAACGCCTGTTTATCTGATAATTCAGGTACTTGAATCCATGCCTTGCCTTGCGCGTTCTTAGGCAATTGTTCTAATGTGCCAGCGATAGCGGGCAGGGCGGTTATATCACCAAAGAATAGATGATTAGCGGCATTTAAATCTGGATGTTTTGTGTCTCCCGGCCCTGCAATCCCTAGATAATCACCAGGCTTGGCATTAGCCGCCCAATTGCTGGCTAAACCTTGGTGATCATGGACTGCAAAATCTAATGTTAATTGAGAATTTACGCTATCAAAGTCACGCACAGTATAGGAACGCATCCATTTTTTAAAACCGATATACATACCTAGTTTAGGCATCTTTTGCGGTGAATTGGGATTCGGAAAGATTGCTTTCACATGCGCGCTTTTTTTATCGTTAGGAAAATCTACAAGTTCGTCTCCAGCTAACACGATGCGTCTCATGTGGGGAGACAAATCAATCACCGATTTCACTGTTGTCATACGCATTCTTGGACCCATGGTTTGCTCCTTTATAAATTGATAATTAAATAGATGATTCAGCTAAAAAGCGCTGAAGTTTAGGACGAATCACAAATACCATTAAGCAAGCAAAAGCTAGCCCTACTGGCAGTGCGTATAAGAAGCTTGTGATGATTAGGCTGCTGTACTGAGCGAAAGTCACATAATCATGATTGAGCAATGTTGTGATAACCGCCATTAATGACTCCATTGTGATGGCCATCAAAATCCCGTGTAACAGCTTTTTTTGTATATTCGTAAGAGCTGAAAAAAACTGCTCCACCAATTTGTTCATTGCTAAAAAAATAACGCCACCGGCAGGTAGCATCACTGCAATGGCAAACATAAATGAATTAATCCATGTGACTAAAAAATTTTGTGTTGGCTGTAAATTTGCGTATGTCATAATAGCGGTAATTGAAGCAACTAAAGTGCTGACAATAGTTAAAATCACCAATACATTTTTTAACTTAATTTGCATTTCTATACCTAATAAAATAAAGTTGATAAAGTCTACTATATTGATTTTGGTTGATATTGTCAACTATGTTGTTGGCAATGACATTCAGGTGGAAAACTAATGGAATTAAATGAAGCGCTTTTTAGCCTTTTACATACTGTGCGCAATACTATTATTGAGCAGGTTAAACAATTAGATTCAGACT
Source organism: Aliiglaciecola sp. NS0011-25 (assembly GCF_040370605.1). Classification (NCBI taxonomy): domain Bacteria; kingdom Pseudomonadati; phylum Pseudomonadota; class Gammaproteobacteria; order Alteromonadales; family Alteromonadaceae; genus Aliiglaciecola; species Aliiglaciecola sp. NS0011-25. The sequence continues at coordinate 105,161 of NZ_BAABWR010000003.1, read as the reverse complement.
TATCCCCCATGCATTTGAAGTCATTAAAGGTGATTTCAAAGATTGATGACTGCACGGGACAAAAGTTGGCCACCTTTATGGTCCGCGATAAAGCACAGATAAATCGTTTGATTAAAGAACTAGTGAATCAGGAATTGGTGATCAAAAGCTGTAATGAAAATGATGGTCGTAGTCAAATTTTATCGTTATCTAGCCGCGGTAAAAAATTCATCGACAAATTTAATAAAATCGAAAAACAAGTGTTTGACACTATGCTCAAAGATATTGAACCTGACGAAGTAGCGAACTTTATTGAGCTGGCTAAAAAGTTTAAAAGTAACTTAAAATAAATGAAGTTAAGCCAAGTCCGCATAGAACAAGACGCAGGAATGCAAAGATAATTGTCAGAATGCAAAAGGCCAGCAAATTTGAAGTGACCCCATTAAGTTGGACTCATTTCTAAGCGGCAATCAAGGCCTGATTTCGATATTGTATCGGACTAAGGCCTTTCAAATTAGCAAAGGTGTCGTTAGATTAACTTTTCAAACGACGACGGCTTGCACCTATACCTGCAAATCTATTTGAGTGTTAGGCAAATGCTCGTCAGTGCGGCATTGTTCGAAGCTGAAGTGCTATTCGGTTACTTAATATAATAATGGATACCATGCCTCCCTAAACCAGCTTCCTTGTTATTAACAAGATTGCCAAACGAATAAAGCAAAGTGATGGTAATCATTTATCAGATTATACATTTATTGTTACCTGCGAACTCGCAGGTAACAATGGCTAGAATGTAAATTCGCGCTTATTTGATGGATTTTGCGATTCTTACTAAAGAAACATCGCAATCGGCATAGTTAGCGACGCCATTAGCGGTAGAACCGATTAATGCTTGAATGCCTTTTTTAGAATGAGTTCCTAGCATAATCAAGTCTGCTTTTCTTTTGATGGCTTCATTGCATATCAATTCATAAGGTTTACCTACCTTAATAATGCGATTCTTTTTAGGAATATTGAAGTCTGCACATAATTCTTCAATTTTTGGCGATATTTTGTCCTTCAATTCTTTCTGGTAATCCTTGGGCAATAACTTGTAGGGTAATACATGCATAACAATTAATTTGCTGCCGTAAAGACCTGCCATCTCAGCTGCTTTGGCTAATACGAGTTTTCCTTCTGTGGATGCTTCGATAGCACATAGGATAGTTTTATACATAATTGCTCCTTATTTGTTATCAATGTGAAGTCTTTCTAGTTCCTTATATTACTCACAATATAACTGTAAATATATGATGTAAATCAATATTAGCTAGTATTTGGGGCAGTGCTTAGAATACAACTAAAATTCGTTCAACGATAAATACCCATTGCTGGAGAAGAGAGCCATAACGCTTCTCATCTACAGCGGACTGTACGAGGCTAATATGAATGCTGTGATTGTTCCAAATCTGGATTAAATATTAGGGTGGGTTATTTATTTGACCAAATATGGGAGAAAAGCCCTATTCAATCCATTTAATTCTACCTTAGAGTAAATAGATCAGTATAAAACAATAACAAATCTCCCATTGACGGTTGACATATAGACGTCTATACGGCAAATTGAACCCCATGAAAACAATAATAAGCACCATCGGCATGATTATGATTACCACCTCAAATGAGTTGGTCGCTGGCTAGTGCGTAAAGAAATTTAAAAAAGCCCGCGACTCAAGCGGGCTTTTTGTTATTTACAGCAAAATTATATGCCACATTCACATGGTTGAAGTGCGAAATTAAAATGCGAATCTAAAGCAGCGGAACAGAAGTAAACAGGAGCAATAAATGAAGGTGTTGAAATTTGGTGGCTCTTCAATGGCTGACGCTAAACGGTATTTGTCAGTTAAAGACATCAGCTTAGCGAGCCATGAAGAAAACGGTGCAGCAGTGGTTCTATCAGCTCCCAAAGGGGTGACAAATGCATTGTCGTTGTTGTGTGAACAAGCAAGTGCGGGAAGCGACTTTGGCGAATTGTATGCCAAATTAGAAATGACATTAAATGGTATTGCCAGCGATTTAGCAGCCCAATTGCCTGCTTTTCGTAAAGCTCGTTTGAGCGGCTTTATTGACACGATTTTAGTCGAGTTGAAACAGCATTTAGATGGCATTCAGTTATTGCGTTGTGCTCCAGACCAAATTACCGCCAAAATTTTAAGTATGGGCGAATATGTGAGTGTGAATATTTTCAGTGAAATATTGAACTCCCTTGGCCAGAAAAACCACATTATTGATCCTGTAGATTACATTGTTGCCGAAGGTGAATATTTAGATAGTATCGCCGATGTTGCAGTGAGCAAAGCGCGCTTCTCGGATTTTGTTTACGATAAATCTGAAATCTTGATTATGCCAGGTTTTGTAGCGGTAAACGCCGAAGGCGAGAAAGTGACACTTGGACGCAATGGTTCAGACTATTCCGCCGCCATTCTTGCGGCCTGCTTAGACGCGGAATGTTGTGAAATATGGACCGATGTTGATGGGGTTTACAATGCGGATCCTAATCAAGTAGATGGTGCCGTGTTACTAGACAAACTAACCTATCAAGAAGCCATGGAATTGTCTTACTTTGGCGCAAAAGTTTTGCATCCAAAAACCATTGGTCCTATTGCTCAACATCACATTCCTTGTTTAATTCGTAACACCTTAAACCCTGCTGCTCCTGGGACATTAATTGGTAAAGAGTCCAGTGAAATTTGGACAAGCGTCAAAGGTATTTCTCATCTTGATGATATGACAATGTTCAATGTCGCCGGCCCCGGTATGAAAGGCATGGTTGGTATGGCTAGTCGTGTTTTTGAAGTAATGTCTAACGCGAATATTTCCATCAGCTTGATTACCCAGTCCTCGTCCGAGTACAGCATTAGCTTCTGTATTCACAGTAAAGACGCTGAAAAGGCACAAAATTTATTGGAAGATGCTTTTGCATTGGAACTGGCGAATAATTTGTTGGATCCAATTGAAGTAAGACATGAACTTGCGATTGTTACCCTTGTGGGTGACGGCATGCGCCATTCTAAAGGTTTAGCAGCTAAGTTTTTCAGTTCATTGGCTCAGGCTAGAGTGAACAATGTCGCTATTGCTCAAGGCTCTTCTGAGCGATCAATCTCTACAGTAATTGAAAAAAATCGAGCTAAAGAGGCAGTGAAAGTTGTGCATCAGAATTTTTTCTCAAATTCCCACTCCATTGATATTTTCCTTGTGGGGTGCGGCAATGTAGGAAAAGAGTTATTGCAGCAAATGGCCCGTCAACAACAACCCTTGTTTGAACGCGGAATTAGTTTAAAAGTGTACGGTATCGCCAATAGTCGCAAGTTACTATTGCAAGCTGGCGGTATTGATTTACACAGTAGTTGGCAAGCTCAACTAGATAGTGCAGACAAGTCACTGTCTATTGAAAATTTAAGTGACTTTGTACAACAAAATAGCTTAATTAACCCTGTGATTATCGACTGTACTAGCAATGAACACATTGCCGGTCAGTACGCAGATTTCATGTCTGCCGGTTTCCACGTGGTCACTCCCAACAAAAAAGCCAATACCCGTGACATCGCTTACTATAAAAAGCTACGTTCTATGGCGCAGGAAACCAACCGCCAGTTTTTATATGAAACCACTGTAGGTGCTGGACTACCGGTCATCGACAATTTGCAAAAACTTATTTATGCAGGTGATGAATTAAAACGCTTTGAAGGTATCCTTTCTGGTTCATTGTCGTTCGTGTTTGGAAAGTTAGATGAAGGCCACAGCCTTTCGGAGGCAACCCAAATTGCTAAGCAGAATGGCTTTACTGAACCTGACCCTCGTGATGATTTGTCGGGTATGGATGTTGCCAGAAAACTATTGATCATGGCCCGTGAAGCAGATTTAGAATTAGAGTTAACGGATATTGAAATTGAATCAGTATTACCAAACAGCTTTGATGCCAGCGGTACTATTGATGAGTTTATGGCAAACTTGCCTAGTTTGGATGGGCATTATCAAAAATTGGTTGAAGATGCTAAAGCACAAGGGCAAGTTTTACGTTATGTGGGCTCAATTGAAAAAGGTCAGTGCAAGGTTGCATTAAAAGCCGTTGATAGCACCCACCCGTTGTATTCGATTAAAGAAGGTGAAAATGCCCTTGCCATACATAGTCATTATTATCAGCCTATTCCTTATGTAATTCGCGGATATGGCGCTGGTGCTACCGTGACTGCAGCAGGGGTTTTTGCTGATGTATTGCGCACCATGCCATGGAAACAGGATATCTAATCGATGAATAAAAGCATTACAGCTTACGCGCCAGCATCTATTGGCAATGTTAGTCTTGGTTTTGACTTGCTCGGGGCGGCATTAACCCCTATTGATGGCAGTCCATTGGGTGATCAGGTAGACGTAAGCTCTGCTGATACGTTTAGTTTAAAAGTAGAAGGGCGTTTTGCAGATAAATTACCTGCAGACCCCAAATCAAATATTGTTTTTGACTGCTACACTTTATTCACTGAAAAATTGCGTGAACGTGGTTTACCGACTGCCGAAGTGGCAATGGTACTGCGTAAGAATCTACCCATTGGTAGTGGTTTAGGTTCAAGTGCTAGTTCGATAGTGGCGGCGCTACACGGCCTAAATCAATTTTTTGATGAACCCTTTGATACAAACGAGTTATTATTGTTGATGGGTGAGTTGGAAGGCCAAATCAGCGGCAGCGTACATTACGACAATGTAGCACCATGTTTTGTCGGTGGATTAACCTTGATGAACAGTCAATCCGATCAAATTGCCTTGTCTTTACCGGTATTTGAAAACTGGTATTGGGTGGTCTGTTATTCAGGGATCAGTGTTTCGACCGCCGCAGCGCGAGATATTTTGCCTAAGCAAATTGCCATGGCCGAAACTATCACCTTTGGTCAGCAACTAGCTGTATTTGTAGACGCAAGCTATCGAAAAGATGAAGCGCTGGCAGCAGCGGTAATGAAAGATGTTTTAGCAGAACCTTATCGTAAGTCTTTACTGCCGAAGTTCGATGAAAGCAGAGATTTTGTAATGAGCAATGGAGGCTTAGCCTTCGGTATTTCAGGTTCAGGCCCAACTGTATTTGCAGTTTGTAATAATTTAGAGCAAGCACAAGGTATTCAACATTGGTTATCTGAAAACTATATTCAGAATGACACTGGTTTTAGTCATATTTGCCAGATTGATACGCAAGGTGCGGTTGTCTCATAAACCAGCCCTAAGATGCTGGTAAACCGATAAAATGAAGGTAGTAATCAAGTGGAATTGTTTAATTTAAAAGATGACAGCGACAAAGTAAGTTTCGCTGAAGCGGTAAAAAAAGGGTTAGGTAAAAACCAAGGACTTTACTTTCCAAAGGTTTTTCCTAAATTCGAAAATATCCAAGCAATCTTGGATATGCCATTCGTTCCCCGTTCAGTGGAAATATTGTCACAATTGATTGGCGATGAGCTTCCCAAACACGAAATTCAAAGCATTGTAGAGAAAGCTTTTTACTTTGAAGCGCCGTTGGCAAAAGTAACCGACGGTATCTATAGCCTCGAATTGTTCCATGGTCCGACACTAGCGTTTAAAGATTTTGGTGGCCGCTTTATGGCCCAAGTGCTGTCTGTGATTGCAAAAGGTGAACCTATTACTATCCTTACTGCTACCTCAGGTGATACCGGAGCTGCTGTGGCACATGCCTTTCATGGTTTAGATAATATTAATGTCGTGATTTTGTACCCTAAAGGCAAAATTAGCCTATTGCAGGAAAAACTATTCACGACACTGGGTGATAATATTCACACAGTTGCAATTGAAGATGATTTTGATGCTTGTCAGCAGTTGGTGAAAACATCATTTGATGATTTAGATGTACGCCAAGGTTTGCATTTAAATTCGGCAAACTCAATCAACATTAGCCGCTTGCTTGCGCAAGTTTGTTACTACTTTGAAGCCATTTCGCAGTTGTCAGAAGAAGAACGTGAAAACGTGGTAATTTCTGTGCCAAGCGGTAATTTTGGTAATTTAACCGCTGGTATGATTGCTAAAGTGATGGGGCTTCCAATTAAACGCTTTATTGCCGCGACTAATTCTAATGATACTGTTCCTCGTTATCTTAAAACGGGAGAATGGGATCCGAAAGCTACCGTAGCCACATTATCAAATGCAATGGATGTTAGTCAGCCTAATAACTGGCCAAGAATCGAAGCCTTAATTGAACGTGGTTTAATCGACAAAGAAATGTTGCAAGGCGATGCGGTTGATGAAGATTACACTCAAGTAGCGATGAAACAGTTGGCGCAACTTGGTTATGTGAGTGAGCCTCATGCCGCGATAGCATACAAATCGTTAACTCGTTTTATCGAGCCAGGTGAGACCGGTATATTCTTAGGGACTGCCCACCCAGCGAAATTCAGAGAAAGTGTAGAGAATGTGCTAGGACAACCTATTAGCTTGCCACAGCCATTGGCAGAATGTGCTGGTAAAGAAAGCTTCTCGGTAGAGCTGGCTAACGATTACGAGCAACTCAAGGCGCATTTGTTTAAAACATTGCAAGCGTAAATGCTTACTTGGGATGAAATAATTAAGGCTGAAAAAAAACAGCCTTACTTTCAACAGATGCAACAATTTATTGCGGCTGAACGTAAGGCGGGTAAAATCATTTACCCGCCTGCTGAGAATGTTTTCAGCGCATTCAATATTACCCCTTTTGCGGATGTTAAAGTCGTTATATTAGGTCAAGATCCCTATCATGGTCCTGGACAAGCACATGGCCTAAGTTTTTCCGTAGAATCAACCCTTAAAATCCCGCCGTCATTAAAGAATATTTACAAAGAGTTAGCGCAAGATATTGAAGGTTTTAGAATCCCAACCCATGGCAACTTGAAACAATGGGCACAGCAGGGTGTGTTACTGCTTAATACGGTATTAACGGTAGAGCAGGGCAAAGCCCACTCTCACGCAAAAATCGGCTGGGAGATCTTCACTGATAAAGTGATAAAACAACTGAATCAGAATCGGCAAGGCTTAGTGTTCTTATTGTGGGGAAGTCATGCACAAAAAAAAGGTCTGCTAGTTGAGCATGATCGTCAGCATGTTCTTAGTGCACCTCATCCATCGCCTTTGTCAGCACATAGGGGCTTCTTAGGATGCAAACACTTCTCCCAAGTGAATCAAATTCTGATACGCCAAGGCCACTCACCAATAAATTGGCAAATTGGTTAGATATCTATAGCTGCAAAAGAAAAGCCCCAACAATGTGGGGCTTTCGTTTATAAATTATAGGTTAGCTAATTCAGCTTCTAACGACATATCCATATCTTCGAGCTCTTTTCTTAGTTTATAGCGATCTTGAATCGCTTCTATTTCTCTCCACTTACGCTTTTTGCTTTTAGTTTTAGAAGGGCGGGATTCGGTGTCAATCATTGACAATAATTCTTTTGTATCCACTTTACGTCTCCATTTATTGTTTTTGGCGCAAATAAGGCTAGACAGTCAACTAGCATTTCCTACTCTAGTTTTCCTGTCCGAGTAATTATTTACCACAGGCGCTATAAAAATAAAACTATTACTTTTAGTTTTTGTTAATAAAACATGAATATTTGATGACAAAAAAGTGGAAGTTGCTGGTAAAGTGAGCGAATTGCAGTGTTTATGTTTAAAAATAGAACTCGTGTTAATAGCGGTTTGCTGCCTTTCATTGATGATAAATGGCGAGCAGCAAACCGTATTTTCAACAGGGTTGGCGATTAACTTTTATTGGCAGCCCTAAACGCAGAAATTAATTGATTTGTTGAACTATCAAAATCCAAACTGGCGTCGCTATTAACCAGTTTATCTAAAACTTGGTTACCCAGCACTTTTCCAAGCTCAACACCCCATTGGTCAAATGAGTTCACACCCCAAATCGCTCCTTGCACAAATACTTTGTGTTCATACATACACACTAGAGCACCAAGGGTCTTGGGATCTAGTTGGTCAAACAACAAAGTATTGCTCGGTTTGTTACCAGGCATAGTTTTATGGGTGGCTAATGACTGACGGGTTTGTTCATCTAAATTTGCACTTTCTAAATCGGCATAACACTCTTCATATGTTTTGCCTTGCATCAGAGCTTGGGTTTGACCAAAACAATTTGAAGCCAACATAGCGTGATGAGTGTCATCTTGATTATGTACGTTTAAAGGAAACATAAAATCAGCAGGGATAAGCACTTTCCCTTGATGAATTAATTGATGGAACGAGTGCTGGCCATTGGTTCCCTCGCTGCCCCAAATGACAGGTCCTGTGGCATAATCGATTTGCTCATTCAAACCTGCCACACATTTACCATTACTTTCCATATCCAATTGTTGAACGTAAGCTGGGAAACCACGTAAATAGTGATAGTAAGGCAGCAAAACATGACTTTGAGCGCCGTGGAAGTTGGTATACCAAATTCCAAGCAAGCCTAATAACATTGGTAGGTTTTGTTCTGGAGGAGCTTCTTTGAAGTGGCAATCCATCTCGTAAGCACCCTCAAGTAACTCACGATAATTTTGGTAGCCGATGGTTAACGCAATCGGTAAACCTATGGCTGACCAAAGTGAATAGCGGCCACCAACCCAATCCCACATCGGAAATATGTTATTTTCGTCCATCCCAAAATCTACAGCAGCCTTGACGTTAGATGAGACTGCTACAAAGTGCTTAGCAATATCGCTCTGACTGCCGCCTTGGTCAAGGAACCATTGTTTAGCCGTTAGGGTATTTTGCAATGTCTCTTGGGTCGTAAAGGATTTAGAGGACATCACAATCAAGGTGTCAGTATGATCAAGCTCAGACAACACATCTTGAATATGACAGCCATCCACATTGGCAACGTAATGTACCGAAATACCTTTATGCCAATAAGGCTTCAAGGCCTCAGACATGATTTTAGGGCCTAAAAATGAACCACCAATACCTATAGCAACAATATGTTTAATTGTTTTACCTGTATAGCCTAGGTGCGCACCAGAGTGGATTGAATGGACAAAGTCTTTAATCTTTTCTTGTGTTGCTAGAACTTCTGGCATTACATCTTCGCCATCGACTAAAACTGCTTCACCGGAAAAGTTTCTCAAAGCCGTATGCAGCACAGCTCTTTTTTCAGTGTGGTTAACAATCTTGCCTTCGAACATGGCGTCGCGCTTGGCCGTCACTTGTTGACTTTCAGCTAAACTAAACAATGCTTCAAGTATTTCTTGGTTTATTAAGTTTTTAGAATAATCTAGCTTGATGCCACAGCCTTCAAGGTAGTATTTAGCCGCTCTGGAGTGATCAGCATCGAACCAATCACGCATGTGTTGACCAGCTATTGAGCTAGCCAAATTCTCAAGGGTTTTCCATTGTTCACTTTGATTTACTAAAGACATTTATCAATTCTCTTTTATATCGGCGATTAAAGGTTGCTATATCATTTCAATTTTATATTGACCATAAGAAACACAAGTGTTCTATAGCTCAGGATAAATGAAATTACAAAAGCTCTTTCAACATAACTTCTAGTTTGTCTTGGTCTTTGGCAAAGTTGCGAATACCTTCAGCAAGCTTTTCCGTCGCCATTGGATCTTGGTTATGTTCCCATCTAAATTGACTTTCAGTTAGCTTTTCGCCAGGGGTTTTAGTGGCGCCTTTGTCTACTAATTTGGTTTCTAAGCCACCTTCAGTTTGTGAAAGTTCTTCAAGTAGATTTGGGCTAATGGTTAATCGGTCACAGCCTGCAAGCTCAATTATTTCGCCGGTATTACGGAAACTGGCACCCATAACAACAGTTTTATAACCGTGTTCTTTGTAGTACTGATAAATGTTGCTGACAGATACTACTCCTGGATCTTCATTCGCAGCGTAGCTATCTTTACCAGTGCTTGCTTTGTACCAATCAAGAATTCGTCCAACAAAAGGTGAAATCAGGAAAACCCCAGCTTCAGCACATGCTCTGGCTTGAGCAAAGCTGAATAACAACGTTAGGTTACAGTTAATACCTTCTTTTTCCAGAATTTCAGCAGCGCGAATTCCTTCCCAAGTAGAAGCAAGTTTAATTAAAACCCGCTCTTTACTCACGCCAGCTTGTTCATAAAGTCCGATTAATTTTTTCGCTTTGGCAATACTGCCTTGTGTATCGAAAGATAAGCGTGCATCTACTTCTGTTGATATACGACCTGGTACGATATTGACAATCTCTTTACCAATTTTAACCGCCAACATATCGCCAGCATCTTCTATTTGCTGTGTGACATCATCTGATTGGGTTTTTGCCCATGCAACGGAGTCTTCAATTAATGAACGATATTGCGGTAATTCAGCAGCTTTAAGTAACAAAGATGGGTTTGTAGTGGCATCAACAGGTTGATACTTTTTAATTGCTTCGATGTCACCAGTATCTGCCACGACTGTGGTGATTTCCCGTAAAGCTGCTAATTGATTTGTCATATAAACCTCTTTAGAAATGATTAATTTTGCAATCATCGATAGTCAGTTGTTATCAAGATTACGTCATGAAATATAGTAAACCTTTAGAATCACTCACAGGGTATAACTGTTGAGGTTTGGTTTCTACACTATCGGACATTGAACTATTAAAAAATAATGGCCATATTATAATAAATAAAAGTGGGCATTTATATGAGTTGTGAGTAATTACTCAAAATAGTTGTATGAACTCCTAGATTCTGACTCAGGGAGTTGCGATTAAATAAAAATTGAACTGTGAAATTTGTGCTTGTCAAAATGTTTAGTAAATACAATTAATGGTATAGTGATAGTTGCTCAGAACTTCATAATTAACGCCTATAAAAAGAAAGGATATTTGATGCTAGTTGTTGTATCACCTGCAAAGAATTTAGACTACGAAACCCCCTCTACTACACAACTTTTCTCACAGCCTGAATATTTGGCCGATTCTGAACTGTTAATCAAAGAGTGTGTCAAATTAACACCGGCAGATTTATCTAGCCTAATGCATATCAGTGACAAATTAGCAGGCTTAAATGCTGCACGGTTTAGTAGTTGGAATTTGCCATTTAACCAAGACAACGCTAAACAGGCGATTTTGGCGTTTAACGGTGATGTCTACACCGGCATTCAAGCTGAGCAATTTAGTGAAGAGGATCTTCAATATGCACAACAACATATGCGAATTTTGTCTGGTTTGTATGGCTTACTTAGACCTTTAGATCTTATGCAACCATACCGTTTGGAAATGGGGACGAAACTCAACAACAAACGAGGAAAAGATCTGTATGAATTTTGGGGTGAGAAAATAACCGCTGGAATTAATCAAGCGTTACGCCAACAAGGTGATGAAGTACTGGTTAATTTGGCCTCAAATGAATATTTTAAGTCAGTTAAGGTCAAGAGCTTGAATGGAAAACTCATTACCCCCGTTTTTAAAGATAAAAAGAACGGTGAATATAAAGTGATTAGTTTTTATGCCAAAAAAGCACGTGGATTGATGGCCCGTTATATTATCGAAAAGCGCTTATCTGATCCTGCACAAATTAAACAGTTCGATAGCGCCGGATATCAATTTAGTGCATCGTTAAGTAATGATAAACAATGGGTCTTTACCAGAGAAGAGCAGTAATACTCGAGTCGTTAAAATCCCAATGGGAAAATGATTACAAGCCCATATAACGAGTGTAAGCTACTGTTTGAAACATTAACGCCAAGGAACTATATGATTTCTGTTATTAGCAAAAGCGCCTTGATCGCTGCCAACTTGCTTTATTCTGCCAGCTTAATGGCACAATCTGCCACCATTGAGGCAGCACAAGATTCAGCGCAGCAGGTTTTTTCAGCCTGTATCTCTGATATACAGCAAAAAGCGGAGACAGCGGGAATTGATAAAACAGTCATCTCTTACGCGTTAGATGATGTGAAACAGATTGATAAAGTGCTCGAATACGACCGCAATCAACCAGAGTTTGTACAAACTTTTCCTACTTATTTAAATAAACGTGTCACCCAATGGCGAATTGATAAAGGTCGAGAAATGCTGCGTAAGCATAAAGACTTATTAAACCAATTAACTCAAGAATATGGGGTGCCTGCACACTATTTAATATCATTTTGGGGATTAGAAACTAATTTTGGTAGTTATAAAGGCAAAATGCCGATAATCGATTCATTGGCAACATTAGCCTGCGATGAGCGCCGTAGTCGATTTTTCACTCAGGAGTTACTAACGGCTCTGAAGTTAATGCAAAGAGAAAACTTAAAAAAAGACAAGATGTTGGGATCTTGGGCAGGCGCCATGGGCCACACTCAATTTATGCCTTCAGCCTATATTAATTATGCGGTAGATGGCGATAATGATGGTTTAGTAGACTTATGGGATAGTGAACCTGATGCCTTGTCATCGGCAGCTAACTTCTTAAATAAACTGGGCTGGAAAAAAGGTTTTATATGGGGAAGAGAAGTGAATCTCCCTGCTAACTTCGATTACAGTCACGCTGGTAAAGATAGTCGTAAACAATTAACCCAGTGGTCGGAATTTGGCGTTCGAAAGGTCAATGATGACAAGATCCCTAAAAGTGAAATAGATGCTTCTTTGATCTTGCCTACCGGAGCGAAAGGGCCAGCCTTCCTTGTTTACAGCAACTTTGATGTGATTATGCGCTGGAACAATTCTGAGTCTTATGCTCTTGCCGTAGGTTATCTAGCAGACCGAATCATTGGTAAGCCTGAGTGGGCGAAGTCGTTGCCTGAATTACCGAATTATCCTATTAGTCAAATGATCGAATTACAGGATGGATTAAACGAATTAGGCTTTGATGTAGGTAAAGCTGATGGGATCATGGGGCCAGCCACTCGCAAAGGAATTCGTCAATTTCAATTGGCAAACAATATGTTAGCCGACGGATACCCAGACCAAAGTGTTTTCATCAGTGTGCAAGAAGCGGTAAATAAAAGTCAAAAACTAGATGGTGTTTAACCTTAGTTGTATTAATCAATATACCGGAGTATTGCTGTACATATTTCAACCGTTATAGAACTTTAGTCTAATGACCTCAACAGCGAACGCAGCTGAAATTATTTCGAAAACATTTAATTAATTGAGGAATTAGCCATGTTGAAAATTGTTAAAACTTCTCTTCTTGTAGTTACTGCATCCTTTCTCTATAGCGGAGCAGCTCAAGCAGATATCAACGACGCATTACAGAATATTTGTACTATTGTTAAGACGGATGACAAAGGTGAATTACGCAAAAAGATGAAAAAGGTACAATCTGATTTTCGTCTTAAATTAAAAGATTATTATTCAGGCGTTACCTGCGGTGGAAATAGTCTGATTAGAACAGCTGTGTTAAATGAAGCCATTGAAACAGGAACACTTTTAGTTAAGAAAATGCCAAAAAGTGACTTAACCTCACCAGAAAATGATGGCAAAACTCTGCAATCTTGGATCGCTGAAAACGGCTTAGATTCGTCACCAATCTCAGCGGTTTTAAAAGATAGAATCTAATAAGGTTAAACAACCATTGCTTGTTAAGCCTATTATATATTTATTAATTGATAGCGTAATCACTTGCATGCAAGTCGAAAAACAGTCAACTACATGACTGTTTTTTCGTCTGAGGTAAGGTACTTACTCAGTACTTTATTTAACATCTGAGGCTTAATTGGTTTAGTTATATAATCATTCATGCCAGCAGCATATGCCATATCATAATCTGAGCTCATCGCATTTGCCGATAGTCCGCATATCACTAGATCATCAAATCCCCGCTGCCTTAACAGTTTGGTGGCTTCATAACCGTCCATTACTGGCATTTGGATATCCATTAAAACAATATCGTATTGAGGTGAATTGACGATCTTTGTAACAGCTTGATGACCATCTTCAGCCACGTCATACGTCAGGCCTAAGTTTGATAACATCTCACAAGCAACAATTTGGTTGATATGATTATCTTCCACTAATAAAACATGGCCACTGAGTTGCGCTGGAACAAGGCTTATTTCTCCCAATTCATCTTTGTTGTACTGCACTTCAACCCCTAAAGCTTGCAATACAAATAAGCTAAAATGCCTTGGCGTAAATGGATGAGAAAGTACTGGTAGATCCCACTTTTGTTGTAATAATGAAGGTAGTGTACTTGGTTGTGTATTAGTGACTAAACCAATTTTGACACCTTTTTCTTTTGCGTTTGCAATGTGTTGATTTAAGACTTTATGGGTTTTAATGTCGTCAATATCCATTAACAACAATGAATTTTCTTTGGTTTGAAAATCAAAACTATCAATTTCAGTTAATGATAAGGATACATAGTCGTTGTCTAATTTTTGCAGATACGCAAGGGGAGTTAAGCCTGAATCGTGGACAGAAACGTGCGCGATGCTAACCGCAAGCCCTAAATCCATAATGCATTTATTCTGATTTTCGGTATCTAATACTAAGTCAACTTTAAAGTGACTTCCGCGATTTACTTCGGACTCAACGGTTATCTTTCCGTCCATCAATTCAACAAGCTGTTTGACAATAGATAAACCCAAACCTGTGCCACCAAACCTTCTGCTGGTAGATTCGTCCGCTTGAGTGAATGGATTAAAAATATTGTTAAGCTGTTTTTCTTCCATGCCAATACCGGTGTCTTTTACCGATATTTTCAAACAAATTTTATTATTACCTAAAGACGCAAAGTCTATGTTGATAATGACTGAACCATTGCGGGTAAATTTGACCGCATTAGTGCATAAGTTAAGCAATACTTGGCTGATTCTCATCGGGTCACCGATAAGCTCCCGAGGCAAAAGAGGGTTCACGATGAAATGAATATTGAGGTTCTTTTCATTGCCTTTTGCAGAAATATTTGCGAGTAAATTTTCGAACATTGATTTGGGTGAAAATTTAACTTTTTCTATATCCAGTTTGCCCGCTTCAATCTTAGAAAAATCGAGAATATCATTAATTAAATTCAATAAAATATGGGTTGAATAAGCTACTTTTTCTAAGTTCGCTCTCTGCTCTTCATCCAGTTTCGATTTTAACACTATATCGACTAAGCCAATGATACCATTCATAGGAGTTCGGATTTCATGACTCATATTAGCAAGAAAGATGCTTTTGGTTGCCAACGCCCGCTCAGCTTTCTTAGTTGATATTGCCAACTCTTTGTTTAATTTTTCTTGTTGGGCATTCAATTGTTTTGATTGCTCTAAAAGCTCTTGGGTCTGTATGTTCTTTTCTTGGAATACTTGAGCTGCCGAGGCTAAATCGCCAATCTCGTTATTTCGCCGTCTTTGTATTTTTTTATTGATACCTTTGCCGCTGGCAAGCTGTTTAAATAGCTCAGTCATTTCAGATATTGGCATCATCACCCGATAGGTAAAAAACAACGCAGCTATCACAGCAAGCGCGACACTTATGGCGGCAAAAAGACTATTTCTGCTTTGTGCATCTTTTCCGCTTTGAATAATTTCTGAATTGATTCGTTGTTGGTTGTCGGTGACAAGTTGATTGAGTTCACGGGTTAAGTATAAAAATTCGTTTGCGGAACCTGCCATTACAACGTTAATTAAAAACAAATAGCCACGAGTAATTTGCGAAAGTTGTTTAAAATCAGTGCTTAACTTGCCCAGGTCGCTTTCCACGGCTATAAACATTTTTGGGTCTTGAATTGAACTGTTCAAAATATCTTTTGCTTGAGACAGCAAATCATCAAATTCTTTAATAATGACAGGATCTGGTGTTAACAAATATTCTAATGATTTTGTATGTGCCTCAGACAATAGCTGCTTAGCTGTTAACACGTCTTTGTATTGCTCTGCGGAAAGGTTTGTGTTTGTTTGATATTCTTGCAACTGCGTTTGGATAGTAATAAATCGCGTTTGAATGTCATCTTGAAATAGTCGTTCTCTGCGACTTCGCCCTTGCACAACAGTTTCGAAGTTACTTCTATATTCTTCAAGGTGGGCATGCATTCTGTTAATTCTATCGGTATAGGCTTCTGCCTGTCCATCAGATTGGATTGATGAATTTAACAATGATAGGTTGTTATTGATTTTTTCGTGAATGGAGTCAAAACGCCCGATCACAGAGTCACTCGCAGTTTGTTTAAAAATCAGTACATAACGCTGGATATCAAGAACATCTTTTTCAAGATCTCGAACAAGTCCAACCTTTTCCATTGTTTGTTGGGACAACGTTATACCAGAAAAAAACACTTCCTGATTTTTAGTGGACAAATACGATTGTGCAATTAAGAAAAGTATCAGCGCAGTTAACACTATCGTTATTTGAATTTTTAACGAATTAAACAATTACTTTAGACCTCCAAATGTCTTATGAGCTAATAAATTCGTACCATTTTTGCAGACTATAATCGTAAGTGGGCATAACCGTATTCCAAACAGCTACATTTGAGAATCGCGTTTCATAATTACCCCCGGAACGAATATCGCCTTTTTTCACTGATATATTGCCATCAGTCCCTTGCAAATCGTGCCTCGCGGCCAAACCGCGATACCAATAATCCCATTCTGCCTGACTTAAAAACTTAGCTGAACGTTGTGGGTTAGAAATATAGTAACCTTGTTTGGCGATAAAAGCCCCAGGCCAACCAGATAACCACCAATTCATATAATCATAGGCCGCATCTTTGTTACTAGCGGAAATCGCAGATGACATGCACATGACACCGTGCCAGCCCCTATAGCCTTCTTTAGGAGCGGCAAATGAGACAGGTACATTTTGTCCGTTCAATGCTGATACTGCAGGTGAGAACATACTTTCAATGTGAACTCGATCAGAGCGCATAAAATCAACTGACTCGGGAACAGACGTCCAAAAGCCGCTAAAGTGATTTTGGTGCTTTAGGTCAATTAGGTAATCAAACAATATGTCTAATTCGCGCTTAGACATTGCACCTATGTCGTTGAACGTCAGAACACCTTGGGCTTGGGCCGCTAAGGCTAAGTCAAAGATGCCAATAGTTGGCGCATTGACTATGCCTACCTTTCCTCTATTTTTGGCGTCCAACAACCAACCCCAGCTTTCGGTTTCGTATGGAACTCCTTGAGGTATTTTGTTGGTGTTGTAACCAAAAGAATCGACATTGTGTACGTATGGTAAAAAACTAATCTTATCGGTGTGATCTGTACCTAAACTGCCGTCGTCTTGTACGTGTAGAATTTTAAACGGGGCATCCCCTGCACCAATTTTAGCGCTATCAGTGATTTTACCCGTTTTGGTTAATGAGTTGATCTCATTCCAGTGCGTAATTCTGTTTTTATCTATGGCTTGGATAGCTCCCGCTGCCCAAAGCACATTGATACTATTTGACCATTGCTCGTATAAATCAAAAGAACTAGGGTCCATTGAGGCTTTTTGCATGACTGCTGCGCTGCCCCTAGCTTCAAACACTAAATCGATACCTAGGTCCTGCATGGCTTGCTCGCGCAACTCGTTTTGCAAAGTTACATGGGTACCAAGCACCTTTAATACGGTTTTCGTTCGGGCAAACACATAAGGCGCCTTGCTAAGAAGCACGGCGCTAGCACCACTTTTAGCTAACGTTTTTAGGGTATTGCGTTTGGTTTTATCCAAAAGCTTGGGATTATTTTCCATGGAAACTAGTCGTTTAGTTTTAATACCTAAACGTTAGAGTAATTTGGCAGGTTTTACCATTAAACAATGGTATAAAAATACAACTAAATTCGTTTATTTATTACTGTTCTTCACGATAAAGCTTTTGTTCAAATTTTAGTGTTTGCTGTACTTTATTCTGTTGTAAAGAAATATTGAAGCGGTAATGATCTTCATGCTCGAAGGGCATCGAAGCCAAATAATATATGGCTTCTCCCTCGACTACCGGTTTAAAAGTAAGTTCTATAGTGGTGCCCAGCAGGTTTCTTGCGGTACCGCTAATATCTACTTTTTGAGCCTGTTTGTTTTGTCTATTAATAACAGAAATATTAATTAGCGTATTATTTGGGCTACGAACAATCCCATTCGCCCGAGCGATTTCGGGCGTCAAAAAAGTAGTATTAAAGGCGATGTAATGCACATCCCAATCACCCAAAACCTTTTTCTGTTCTGCCGATGCAAAACTAGCAAACACTATTAGTGAAATACAAATAACCCGATAAAACATTTTATCTTCCTAAAATAGTCGCATGATAAAAAGCAAAAAGATGATTAATATCATAGGTGATAAATCAAGCCCACCGATAGGCGGTATGATGCGTCTTATGGGGGCAATCATAGGTTCAGTTAATTGCTGGAATAAGAATTCAAGAGGGTTGTTGCCTTGACTTACCCAACTTAAGATCGCGCGAATAATTAACACATATATTATTAATTGAACCCCTTCAACAAGCAGCATTACCAAGGCATTTTTTAATATCCAAAAAACATTGGTTAACATGAAACCATTAATCGCAGCAATCACCCATATGTTGGCCAACGCAATGACCAACGCAAATACAAAAGTCGCGGTATCGAATCTGCCAATAGATGGAATAACTCTGCGTAATGGACCTATTATTGGATGTGTCACTTTGACAATGAATTGACTCAAAGGGTTATAAAAGTCAGCTTGGGCTAATTGTAGCCAAAGTCTTAACATGACGACCATCAAGTAGAGCTTAAAAATTGTTTCAACCAAAAAAGCCACGGCTTCCATAAATATTGATACCTTTAAAATTGTTTAGACATTTGTTGGGCACGACTAATTGCAGCATCCATCGCTGTTGCGACAATTGACGGCAAATCACTAGCTTGAAAGCTCTCGATAGCTTGATTAGTTGTACCACCTTTTGAAGTAACTTGGGCTCTAAGCTCGCCAATTTCAAGGTGATCATTGTGACAAACCATTTCAGCTGCGCCCAACATTGCTTGTTGGACTAGTTTTCTGCTGTCTTGTTGGCTCATTCCCAAAGACACAGCATGATTCTGCATTGATTCTAAGAATAAGAAAAAATAGGCTGGGCTGCTGCCTGCTGTGGCAATAACGATATCTATGTCGGATTCTTTGGATACCCACAATGTTTCACCAACACTGCCCATCATCTGATCTACAAACTCTTTTAAATCAGCGGCAAGGGTATCGGGTGCATACAAACCTGTCATGCCTTTACTTAATAGGCTAGGTGTATTTGGCATCGTTCTAACCAAATCGTAATTACCGCCAAGCATTTCCAGCAAACGTGCGTGACTTATTCCCGCCGCAATGGACACAAATAGCTTGCCGTTTAAATCTAGTTTGCTGGCTAAATCTTGGCAAACTGTTTCCATCAGTTGAGGTTTAACCGCAAGCACTATGACACTGGCTTGTTTAACGGCATCTTGGTTGTCTTGGGTGATATTCACCCCTAATTCAGACTTTAAACTTTCTAATTTGCCGATAGATGGATTACTGGCAATGATTTTCTTTGGATCATATCCCGATTTTACCAGACCGGAGATAATCGAACGTGTCATGTTACCTGCGCCAATAAACGCAATGGTTTTTTCACTCATAAATTATTGTCTCTTAGGTTGTGTAATTGCGGGCACCAAATATGGCTGTTCCTACCCGTACCATAGTACTTCCATTTAGCACTGCTGGTTCTATATCTGCACTCATGCCCATGGATAATGTGTCAACTGATTCATAAGAGTGTTGTAAGTCGACGAAAAGTTGGTGCATGTGTTGATAGGTGTTAACCAGTTCTTGTGCAGATTGTGAAGCTTTGGGAATTGTCATTAATCCTCTAAGCGTTAAGTTTGGTAGTGTATCAATTAGCGCGGCTAGTGTCTCAATTTCATTAGGTAAAACCCCAGCTTTACTTTCTTCAGCGTTGATATTTACCTGAATTAACACATTTAATTTTTTGTGCGCACTACGGTGATTATTTAAGCGTTTCGCGATTTTTTCTCGATCGACACTTTGCACCCAGTCGAAATTCTCTGCTACGGGTTTACTTTTATTTGATTGAATGGGGCCAATAAAGTGCCATTCGATATCTTTAAGCTCTTGCAATTCCTGAACTTTTTCGACACCCTCTTGCACATAGTTTTCGCCGAATGATCGGTGTCCTGCTTCATACGCAAGGACGATATCAGATACCGGTTTTGTTTTACTCACTGCTAGTATTTGCACTGAATTTGGCGCACGATTAGCTTTATTTAATGCCATAGTTAGGCTTTTATGTGCGCTTTTGAGACGTTCTGCTATTGTTTCCATGAGCCACTATTTAGACGGAGAATCGTATTTTGGATATTACCGAACTTTTAGCTTTTAGTGTTAAGAATAATGCATCAGATTTACATCTATCAGCGGGGTTGCCACCGATAATACGTGTAGACGGTGAAATTCGCCGTTTAAATGTGCCGGAATTGGATCATAAACAGGTACATGCGTTGATTTACGAAATCATGAACGATAAACAACGTAAAGAATACGAAGAAAATTTGGAAGTGGATTTTTCTTTTGAAGTAAAAGATTTATCTCGATTTCGTGTCAATGCCTTTGTGCAAAACCGAGGCGCAGCGGCGGTACTAAGGACTATCCCGAGTAAAGTACTCACTTTGGATGATTTGGGCGCTCCGGCTATTTTCAAAGATATTATTAATCAGCCTACAGGTATAGTGTTGGTTACCGGGGCAACAGGTTCGGGGAAAAGTACGACCTTGGCGGCGATGATAGATCACATCAATACTAGTAAAAGAGAGCACATTCTAACCATTGAAGATCCCATTGAATTTGTCCATCAAAACAAACTTTGTGTACTCAACCAACGTGAAGTGCATCGGGATACTCACAGTTTTAATAATGCGCTGCGATCTGCATTACGGGAAGATCCCGATGTGATACTGGTGGGTGAATTGCGGGACTTAGAAACCATTCGCTTGGCGATCTCCGCTGCCGAAACAGGCCATTTGGTATTTGCAACTTTACATACCAACTCAGCACCTAAGACCATAGACAGAATCATTGACGTATTTCCGGCTGAAGAAAAGTCGATGGTACGCTCCATGCTCTCAGAGTCTTTGCGAGCTGTAATTTCTCAAACATTGTTGAAGAAGGTGGGCGGCGGCCGAATTGCAGCTCATGAGATTATGATAGGGATTCCAGCAATTCGTAATTTGATCCGTGAAGATAAGGTTCCGCAAATGTATTCGGTAATTCAAACCGGTCAGGCCCATGGAATGCAAACCATGGATCAATGTTTACAACGTCTCGTTGCTCAAGGCGTGATAACCGCCCAAGATGCGGCGTCTAAATCTGTTGATAAACAACCAAAAATTGGTTTCTAGGAGTATCCGATGGACTTAAATCCTTATCTGAGAAAAATGGCAGAACAAGGTGCATCAGACTTGTTTATTACAGTTGGCTTTCCCATTAGTGCAAAAATAAATGGGCAAATGACGCCGATCAATGATGAGCGTTTAAGTGAAGAAGCCGCACTTGCACTGGTTCATAACGTTATGAGCGAGAAACAGCAGGACGAATTTAATAACAGTAAAGAGTGTAACTTTGCGATTGCTAGAGATGGCATTGGACGTTTTCGTTGCAGTGCCTTTTGGCAGCGGGATATGGCCGGCATGGTGGTTCGCCGCATCGTTACGCAAATTCCCAAAGCCGATGAGCTGGGCCTACCAGAGATACTTAAAGACGTCATAATGTCCAAGCGAGGACTGTTGTTGTTTGTTGGTGCTACAGGTACCGGTAAATCAACATCCTTAGCTGCATTGATGGGACATCGTAATCAAAACTCAAGAGGCCACATACTGACCATTGAGGACCCTATCGAATTTGTCCATGAACATGCAGGCTGTGTGGTGACACAACGGGAAGTGGGCATAGACACTCGTTCGTTCGACGATGCGCTTAAAAGTTCATTGCGACAAGCGCCGGATGTGATTTTGATTGGCGAAATTCGATCTATGGAAACCATGGAATATGCCATGTCATTTGCCGATACCGGGCACTTATGTGTGGCGACTTTACACGCCAACAATGCCAATCAGGCGATTGAACGTATTATGCACTTAGCACCACCAGAGCAGCATGAAAAATTGCGTTTCGATTTGAGTTTAAATTTGCGAGCCATTGTTGCACAACAGCTTGTTCCTACGATTGACGGTAAAGGGCGGGTTGCGGCCATCGAAATTTTACTTAACTCGCCATTAGTGACAGATTTAATTCAGCGCAATGAAATTGGTTCGCTCAAAGAAGCAATGAAAAAAGGCAAAGAAATGGGGATGCAAAGCTTTGATATGGCTTTGTATGAATTATATAAACAAGAACGCATTAGCATGGAACAGGCTATCCATCATGCTGATTCACCAAATGACCTGCGTTTAATGATTAAACTGGATACGGAAGAGGGGACAGGTTTAGGTTCACTGTCTAATGTTTCCATTGATATGGATTAGCCTGAATGAAAAAAATTTATTGGCACAATGATCGTTTTCGTATCTACCAGATTAAACAGCTATTAGATGATAATCACATTCCCAATTTTATTAAGAATGAGTTTGCAATTGGCGCAATCGGGGAATTATCGCCATTAGATGCTATGCCTGAAGTTTGGTTAACTGATGATGCATGGCAACACAAGGCGAATAAATTAATTGAGGAATTCGACGTACAACCTGCAGAGGCAAAAAATTGGGTATGTGAGAAATGCAATGAAGAAAATGAAGGAAGCTTTTCACTGTGTTGGAATTGTGGCAATAGTATCACTGCCACGGCAAACACATTATAATTTTACTGTGACATAAAACTTTCTAAGATCAAGCATGCAGAAGCGCTATCTACCTTGCCTTTAGTGAGCTTTTTAAACCCTCCCATTTCAAACAATCGTGCTTTTGCATCTACAGTGGTTAGACGCTCGTCAAGAGTTTGCACTGGGACTTTAAATTTTGCGTGTAGCCTGTTCGCAAACTTTTGCGCCCTAAACGTCATCTCTTGTTTGCTACCGTCCATATTTAAAGGCAGCCCAACGACCACTAAATGGGGTTGCCATTGTTCATAGACTTTATTTACCAGCTCCCAATCAGGAATACCATCACGGGCATGAATTGCCTCTAACGGCGAAGCTGTACCGGTAATTTCTTGGCCAATAGCAACACCAATACTTTTGGTTCCAAAATCAAAACCCAATAAGGTTTTAGAGGTGCTTGTCATAATTTTAAACGCCTTTTAAGCATGACCCGCATCCGGACCCAGTTGCCAAACGTCTATGCCAAGTTTGCGAACAGCTTCTTCCCATTTTTTGTGGATAGGGACGTCGAATAATAATTCCTCATCCGCTTCCACTATCAACCATGAATTGTTTTGCACTTCTTCTTCAAGTTGCCCCGCAGTCCAACCGGCGTAACCTAGGGTCACTAAGGATTTAGCTGGGGCTTTTTCATTACCAAGCGCCGATAGTATATCTTTGGAGGTGGTGATCATGATTTCCGATGTGAGTTGTAAACTTGAACTCCAACCTGGTTGGGTTGTGTGCAAGATAAAACCACGGTCTTGACTCACAGGACCGCCAGCCAAAACAATTTCATCTGCTTTTTCTGCCAATACTATGGCGTCTTTATCTGCTTGGGTGATTAATTCTTGTAAGCTCATACCGATCGGCTGATTAATCACCAAACCCATAGCGCCTTTGTCATTGTGTTCACAAATGTAAGTTAGAGAACGGGCAAAATACGGATCATCTAAACTTGGCATTGCGACCAATAAATGATGTTCAAAGCTTTGCATTACTTTCACCTAAACGTTTTTCAATAGCATCGAATAACATACCTGTAATATTGACATCATATGCGGCTTCAATTTCTTGAACACAAGTGGGGCTGGTGACATTAATTTCGGTAATTCGGTCGCCTATGACATCAAGGCCTACAAAGATTAAGCCTTTTTCAACCAGCAACGGAGCTATCTTTTCGGCTATTTGTTTATCCGATTCAGACAAGGGTTGTGGTCTTCCTGTTCCGCCAGCGGCTAAATTTCCGCGGGTTTCGCCCTTAGTCGGTAAGCGAGCAAGACAATAGGGAACAACCTGTCCATCAATAATCAGTATTCGTTTGTCACCGTCTTTTATTTCTGGCATGTAGCGCTGAAACATCGCATAAGTGGAACCATTGTTAGTCAAGGTTTCCATGATCACACCCAAGTTCGTGCCATCTGGGGTGACGCGAAAAATAGATGTACCACCCATACCATCTAATGGTTTACAAATGATGTCCTGATGCTTTTTATGGAATTCACGGATCAACGCTGAATTGCGGGTGACCAATGTATCTGGAATTAAATCTGGGAACCATGAAGTAAACAACTTCTCATTAAAGTCACGTAAACTAGAGGAGCGATTAACGACTAAAGTGCCAGCTTGTTCAGCTAAAGAAAATATATGTGTTGAGTACAGAAATTCACTATCAAAAGGCGGATCTTTGCGCATTAAAATAACATCAAGTTCTGCCAAGTTGAGATTCTTTGATTCACCTAATTCAAACCACTTTTGTGGGTCTTTGATGACTTTCAAAGGCCGCATTTGTGCCATGGGAACACCGTTATCAATGTACAGGTCAGACATTTCCATATAGGTAATCTCATACCCGCGTTTTTGGGCATCCAAAAGCATCGCAAAACTGGTGTCTTTTTTGATATTTATGCTTTCAATCGGATCCATTACGATCCCGAGTTTAATAGCCAATATTGATCCTTGCTGATTGTTAATATTTCATCATACCTAAGATCTTGTGCTACGACTAAAAATTTCAAGGGAAAGGCAACCTAAAAAATACAGATCTTTTAGAATTGCCAATATATTTACAATCGCAGTTCACTAACCTGCAAAAATAAGTGCTGTTAATGATGTTAATAGTTGGCTGTATTTATTTTTGCTTTATTGGCAGTGGGCAAACAAATCAGTACTAAAATAACGCTCTGCAGTATCGGCGAACAAGGTCACAATTCTTTTGCCTTTATTTTCTGCTAGTGCAGCTAATCTCATGGCTGCACATACTGCGGCACCTGATGAAATGCCTACTGGAATTCCTTCAACTCTGGCTAACATTCTGGCGTATTCAACGGCATCATCGTCACTGATAGTCTGTATGTCATCAATTACGCTTACATCTAAAATATCCGGGATATGACCAGAGCTAAGTCCTTGAATTTTATGCACGCCACTTTTCCCTTCACTTAACACCGGACAAGCGCTGGGTTCCACTGCAACAATTTGGATGTTCGAATTAAGTTGTTTGAGGGCTTTGGCAATACCAGTAATAGTGCCTCCTGTGCCTACACCGGCAACAAATATATCAATATTTCCGCCGCTGTCTCGCCAAATTTCCTGAGCAGTGGTATTAAAGTGGGTGTCCACATTGGCTTGATTTGAAAATTGATTTAACGACACCGCGTTTGGCTGCTGGCTAACCAATAATGCCGCATGGTCAATGGCACCTTTAGTACCTAGCGCTTTAGGTGTGGTAATAACTTCTGCGCCATATAAACGGATTAACTTTCTACGTTCGATCGACATGTGTTCTGGAATAACAATAGTTAATGGAATTTGTCGGATTGCGCAAATCCACGCACATGCCACCCCGTTATTACCCGATGTTGCTTCAATGATGTGGGTATCTGCTGTGAACTCATCCGAGGCCATTAACGCATCTATCATCGCCAAAGCTGGACGATCTTTGACAGAGCCAGCAGGATTAAAATATTCCACCTTGGCAACCAGATCACATTCGAGCCCGGCATTTTCAATAATGCGTGACAATCTAACTAACGGCGTATTGCCAATCGTTTGGGTAATATCGCCATGTATGTTTTCGGTTAAAGTCGCTTGCGGTTGAATGATGTTTTGTCTTGCCAACATAATCGTTATATCCATTGTGATTTTTAATTAGTTTGACATGCAAAAAAAGTAAAAAATTCTAAAATATTTCACTTATTTACCTTATATTAGAATTTAATTCTAATTTGTAAGGTAATTAACATTGTGGATGCTATAGATAAGCGCATTTTGCGATTAATGCAACAAGACGTAACTCTTTCAGTAAGTCATATAGCTGAACAGGTCGGTTTGAGCAATACACCCTGTTGGAGACGTATTCAGTTACTTGAAAAACAAGGTGTAATCAACCGACGTGTGGCCTTGTTGAACAGTGAAAAAGTTGGGTTAAACGTCACCGCATTTGTGCAAGTAAAAGCCGGAAAACATGATGATAAATGGCTCAAAATGTTTGCTGTACATGCTAGTAATTTAGAAGAGGTGGTTGAGTTTTATCGTATGAGTGGGGAATACGATTATATGCTCAAAGTGATGGTTAAGGATCTAAAAGCATTTGATGTTTTTTACAAAAAGTTGGTCTCTGGTATCGATTTATCTGACGTCACTTCAAGTTTTGCAATGGAACAAATTAAATATACGACTACCTTACCTATTGTTTAAGCATCGAGTTACTTTGTTTGTAACTCATGTTTTGTTGTTCAAACATGCCTTAGTGAAAAGCTTAATCAGCTTAAATCATCCAGATTGTGATGATTTGTAATAGCATTATGAAATTTATGTAAACCTGAATCGAGCAAATGAGTGGTAATCTAGCAGCAAGTTAGTCGCTCTAAATGTTCGTTTAAATGAGCATTGACAGCGCTTAGATTAAACGCACATGGATGCAATTATGAATCGTTTTTTAAACCGCGCGAGCCCGAGCATTTTTGCTTCGCTAGTCATACTGATGATGACAATGAATGGTTGCGAAGGTAACAGCTCCTCAGCCACTCATGCCGACGATAAATCTCCTGATTTTCGCGTGCAATTTGACACCGAACTAGTAACACAAATATACACAGCAGATCCTTCAGCACATGTGTTTGAAGACGCTATCTATGTTTACCCCTCCCACGATATCGAATCAGGAATTGAAAGAAGCGCTGATGGTGCTAGGTTTGCTATGCGAGATTATAGAGTTATCTCTATTAACCCCAAAGGCGAGGTAACCCTACACGAGGAAGCATTGTCATTAGACTCCATTGCTTGGGCGAAAAAGCAGCTATGGGCACCAGATGCAGCCTATAAAAATGGAAAGTATTATCTTTATTTTCCGGCTAAGGATGAGCAGGATATATTTAGAGTGGGCGTAGCCATGAGTGATACTCCCAGCGGCCCTTTTATTGCTCAAGCCGAACCAATCAAAGATGTTTACAGTATTGATCCTGCGGTATTTGCTGATACTGATGGCAGCTATTACCTTTACGTGGGAGGTATTTGGGGAGGCCAACTGCAACGATGGCAAATGGGCCATTATTCGCCCCACGACACATATCCAAACGATGATGAGCCAGCGCTAATGCCTAAAGTGGCTAAGCTATCCAACGATATGCTGAGTATCGAAGGCCAACTGCAAGATGTTGTATTACTGAATAAAGATGGCAGTCCGCTCAAAGCAGGAGATAACCAGAAACGATTCTTTGAGGCGGCGTGGGTGCATAAATACCAAGGCAAATATTACTTTTCTTATTCAACAGGTGATACTCATAAAATAGCCTATGCGGTGGGCGACAATCCCATGGGACCCTTTGTTTACCAAGGAGTTGTTTTAAATCCAGTTGTGGGTTGGACCAATCATCACTCGATTGTGGAATATGCGGGTCAATGGTATTTGTTTTATCACGATAGCAAATTATCGAAAGGACAAACCCATTTGCGTAGCGTAAAAATGACTAAGCTTACGCATTTAGCTGACGGCAGCATAGAAACCATTGAACCTTATCCGATTAATTAATCTAGTAATGGCTTTATCTTAATTATTTTTTATTTCCAAAATTAGAGCCTTATCTATACTCTATCGATTAACAATTCTTTAACAGTGTTATGTGATTGAAAGGCAATAGGATAATTTTCGGCTGCCGAGTAAAAATCAATTAAAACAATCAGGAGCTTCCGTTGGTACAAGAAAAAGAAAATATGTTGTTCATCATTATGGTGAGTTGTGTGGCGACTATAGGCGGCTTTTTATTTGGTTTCGACAGCGGGGTGATAAACGGTACCGTTGATGGATTACAAAGCGCATTCAATTCAGACAGCGTTGGCACTGGTTTTAACGTCGCCAGTATGTTGCTGGGTTGTGCAATTGGCGCATTTTCTGCTGGACGATTAGCGGATTTGTTTGGGCGAAAAACAATTTTAATTTTGGCTGCTATATTCTTCATTATCAGTGCTTGGGGTTCTGGAATCGCAGATACTTCTGGTGAGTTCATTGTTTATCGCATTTTAGGCGGTTTGGCTGTGGGCGCAGCGTCGGTTATGGCTCCCGCCTACATCAGTGAAATTGCACCAGCAAGATTCCGCGGCATGCTCACAACCATTCAACAGGTTGCTATCATCAGTGGCTTGTTTGCGGCATTCGTTAGTAACTACTTACTTGCAGATTTGGCCGGTGTATCCACAGCCGATTTATGGATGGGATTCAGTGCATGGCGTTGGATGTTTTGGATTGAATTAGTGCCCGCATTTTTATTTCTGGGAAGTTTATTACTAATTCCAGAAAGCCCACGTTTTTTAGTGATAAAAAAGCAATTACCTAAAGCCAAAGAGGTGCTTATCCGCCTATATGGTGCAGGTGCAGGAGAACAAAAGTTAATTGAAATTGAGGCGTCTTTGGCTGATGACCATCAACCTAAATTATCTGACTTAATGGATAGAAGTTCAGGAAAAGTAAGAAAAATTGTATGGGTAGGTATTGGTTTAGCTGTATTTCAACAGCTGGTCGGCATCAATGTGGTTTTTTATTATGGCGCAGTATTGTGGCAAGCCGTTGGATTTTCCGAATCAGACGCGTTACTGATTAATATTATCAGTGGGGCAGTAAGTATCGCAGCTTGTGTTATTACTATGTTGTTAATTGACAAAATCGGACGCAAGCCTTTATTAACTTTAGGATCTATGGGCATGACATTGACTTTAGGGTTGATAGTTTTTTGTTTCGCAACTGCAGATTTCGATGCTAACGGCAATTTAGATTTAGGCAGCTTAGGAACCTTGGCGCTGGTGTCTGCTAATGCATATGTGTTCTTCTTTAACCTCTCATGGGGACCGGTAATGTGGGTAATGTTGGGAGAAATGTTCCCTAATCAAATTCGCGGCTCTGGTTTGGCGGTTGCTGGACTATTTCAATGGGGCGCTAACTTTGCCATAACCATGACCTTCCCAATTATGTTGACTAGTATTGGCTTAGCGGGCGCTTATGGTTTTTACGCCGTATGTGCGCTGATATCTGTACTGTTTGTGATTAAATTAGTACATGAAACCAAAGGTACTGAATTGGAAGACATGGTTGGATAAGAACTGACTTTTGATTTTGTAGGGTGCAATTAGTTTGCACCCTTTTTGTTTTTAGAGACTTCAAAGAGGATAGATATTATGCGCGTTAAAAATTGCGTAAACATAGTTGCCGTATTGGTTGTGACATTCGTGTTTTGCATGTCCGCATAAGCCAAACAATTTAAACTTTTAGTGTTTAGCAAAACGGCTGGTTTTCATCATACTTCAGTGAATCAAGCAATAAATGCGCTAACTAAAATGTCTGAAAAGCATCATTTTGATATGGATTGGCACGAAGATGCTAATGTATTTAATCAAAAAGATCTTGCTCAGTATGATGTTGTCATGTTTTTACTTACCACCGGTGACATTCTAAATTCGTCACAACAGCAAGCATTTGAACAATTTATCCAATCTGGCAAGGGATATGTGGGTGTGCATAGCGCCAGTGACACTGAATACGATTGGCCATGGTATGGGAAGTTAGTGGGCCGACAGTTTGTGATTCATCCGCTTATTCAGACCGCTGAGTTGGCGGTGATTGATCGCACTTTTCCAGGCTTGGAGATGATGCCTGATGTGTCATTATGGACAGATGAGTGGTATCAGTTTGGTCCAGAGTTAAGTAGCAACTTGAATTATATTTTGCAGGTAGACGAATCAACTTACTCTCCACAAGCCGATTGGGGAAGAGTTAAAGGCGATGGAATGGGGAAGTTTCATCCCATTGCTTGGTATCAGGAAATGGATGGTGGTCGTGCTTTTTATACCAGCTTAGGACATTTGCCAGCAGTCTATGAAAATAGTGCGTTTCTGGAGCACTTGTTTGGCGGGATTTACTGGGCATCTACTGGTAAAGGTATTCGTCAATAAGTTGGCTGCTAAGCCCATAGTCGATAAATAAAATGATGAGTTAAGCATTCTGCGCACATAAAAAAGGCCTCGAATTAAGAGGCCTTGTTGATCATTGAGGTGTAATCAGTAGAACATTATTGATTAACCATAAAGCACACGATTCACTTTATTTTCTAGTAATTCTTGCTGTCCACTTTGATGTTTTGGATCCAAAGAGTTATCAACCGCAAACTTGGCTAATGACTCCAACGAGTGCTCGCCACCGATAATTTCTTTACCTAAGTTCTTGTTCCAGCCTGCATAACGTTCTTTGACTTTAGCGGACAAGAAATCATTATTTATAATTTCAGCTGCTTTTTTCAAACCCAACGCCATGTGATCCATGCCGCCAATATGTCCGTGGAATAAATCTATAGGATCAGAACTTTGTCTACGCAATTTGGTATCGAAATTCAAACCGCCTGTGGTAAAACCTCCGGCTTTAAGCACTTCATACATAATCAGTGACAATTCTTCTACTGCATTAGGGAATTGATCTGTATCCCAACCATTTTGAGCGTCACCACGGTTTGCGTCTATGCTTCCAAAGATACCTAAGGATACAGCTGTGGCAATTTCATGATGGAAAGAGTGACCGGCTAAGGTTGCGTGGTTCGCTTCGATATTCATCTTGAACTCTTGCTCTAAACCATACTGTTTTAAGAAGCCGTAAACCGTTGCACTGTCATAATCATACTGATGCTTCGTTGGCTCTTGTGGTTTAGGTTCAATTAACAAGGCCCCTTTAAATCCGATTTTATGTTTATGCTCAACTACCATTTGCATAAATCGACCGAGTTGGGCGCGCTCTTGACGTAAATCGGTGTTTAATAGGGTTTCATAACCTTCACGGCCGCCCCATAAAACGTAGTTTTCACCGCCAAGTCGCTTAGTTGCATTCATGGCATGAAAGACTTGAGTTGCACCGTAGGAGAACACTTCTGGATTCGGGTTTGTTGCCCCGCCAGCAGCGTACCTCGGGTTACTGAACAAGTTAGCTGTGCCCCATAATAACTTGACGCCTGATTCTTCTTGCTTGGCTTCTAACACATCCACCATTTGCGCAAAGTTTTCAGTATATTCTTTGATAGAGTTACCTTCTGGGGAAACGTCTATATCGTGAAAGCAATAGAAAGGAACATTCAGTTTGTTAAAAAACTCAAATGCAACGTCAGCTTTTTGTTTCGCGCGCGCCATGGGGTCACCAGGTTTTAACCATGGACGACCAAAGGTACCTTGACCAAAAACATCAGCACCATCCCAACAGAAGTTATGCCAGTAACACGCTGCAAAACGCAGGTGATCTTTCATGCTTTTACCTAGAATGATCTGGTCAGGGTTATAGTGATGAAACGCCAGTGGATTGTCTGAGTCCACTCCTTCATATTTTATCTTTTCAATGTTTTCGAAATATTGGGACATTAGGGTCTCCTGCTAAAAATTAAATAATTACTGCTGCGAATATAGAGTGAATAGTGGATGTTTATTACGCATCTAACAATTACGAATTGTGCTTAGACTTTTGTGCTTTTTGCTCAAAGTTGTCTTAACAAGCTAGATGCGCGCAAACATTTAAAATAGTTCCTTAAGAACTGGGTAAAGTTTCTTAAACTTATCTCGTCGGGGTTTATAAATGGCTACCATGTCTGGATTCGGCTGGTGGATTTCGACAATCTCAGGTTCAGGACATACATCTTCTAATGTCAGTTCAGGGTGGACGGCCATTTTTGCTAGTCTTGCCGCACCTAATGCTGGACCGACATCACCGCCTTTACGAAATGTAATCTTTGTATTTAATACATCGGCCAATAGTTGACGCCAATACGGGCTTTTTGCGCCACCGCCAATTAAGGTGATTTCAGTCGCCTGAGCGCCAGAAGCATGCACTGCCTCCACACCATCTGCAAAAGCGAAACTCACACCTTCTAAAATGGCGTGAGTGAAACTGGCTTGATTACTTTCATTGGTTAAACCAAAAAAGGTACCTTGTGCATGGGGATTATTGTGAGGTGTTCTTTCTCCGCTCAAATAGGGCAGAAAAATGGGTGCTTGTGTTACATCAAATGCACTTGAGTCAGACTCCAATTCAGCTAGTAAGTCGACCACATTTGATTTTACAACGTCCTCGGCAAACCATTGTAAGCAGCTAGCGGCACTTAACATTACTGACATTAAGTGCCAGGTATTTGGTATGGCATGACAAAAACTATGCACCGCCATTTGAGGGTTGGCTTTAAATCCTTCTGATACTAAAAAGTACACTCCAGATGTACCTAGAGAAATCATTGCTTGGCCAGGTTTTACCAAACCCACTCCCACTGCGCCGGCAGCATTATCACCACCGCCTGCGATTACAGGTACAGATTGCATATTCCAACGCTCTGCTAAATGCGCACTTAAGTGTCCAGTAATCCCGTTACCTTCATATAATTTGGGCATTTGTTCGATGCTTAAACCACAGGCCGCTAACATATCTTGATGCCAGTCACGAGCCTCAACATCTAGCCACATAGTTCCTGCTGCATCGGACATATCAGAGGCAAAATCTCCGGTTAACTGGAAGCGTAAATAGTCTTTAGGTAATAGTACTTTAGCAATCTTGGCGAACTGCTCAGGTTCATTTTGCTGAACCCACAATAGTTTGGGGGCAGTAAAGCCGGGCATCATCAAATTACCGGTAATTTGGTGGCAATTTGGGATTTTACTTTCCAGTTCTTCGCATTGGGCTTGGCAGCGCCCGTCATTCCATAAAATGGCTGGACGAATGATATTATTTTCGCTATCTAATAAGGTCGCACCATGCATTTGTCCAGATAAGCCAATACTTTTAATTTGCTGCATCTGGTTACGCTTAGCTAATTTTTGCATAGCAGCGTCACAGGCTGACCACCAATGTTGCGGGTCCTGCTCTGACCATAAAGGTTTAGGACGAGAAACCTGAAGAGCTTCTGATTCACTATCTATAATATTGCCGATTTCGTCCATTAAAATAATTTTAATGCCCGAAGTGCCTAAATCAACGCCAAGGTACATATTGGTCTCAGTACGTTTAAAAAATGTCTGTGCATCTTTTACGACAGCCCAATTTGTATCAATTATGTTATTTAATTATTAAATTTCGTAATCTGTTGTCTAGGTTCTTTTTACCAAATTTGCTATTAATATAAGCTCAATCAACAAAAACGTAATAAAACTTTTTGTGTAAAAGAGGTGTTTGATGTTTAAGGCAAAGCACAGTATTTCATTACTTTTCAATGCGAACAAAGTATATGACCGTCAGGTAATTGAAGGCATAGGCCATTATTTACAGTCATCTAAAGTCGATTGGGATGTTTATCTAGAAGAAGATTTTTTGGCCAGAATTGACAATATTAATGATTGGGTTGGTGATGGGATTATCGCTGATTTTGATGCGCCAACAATTCAAAAAGCCGTTGAAGGTATCAACATTCCGATTATTGGTGTGGGCGGTTCTTACGAAAATGAGAATGATTATCCCAATGTTCCTTATGTTGCTACCGATAATTTGGCTGTGGTGAAATGTGCCTATGAACATTTAAAACAAAAGGGCTTAGAGCGTTTCGCATTTTACGGTTTTCCACCTGATGATAACCATCGTTGGGCCACCGAGCGAGAAAAAGCGGTGATTAAACTGTGTAAAGAAGATGGCTTCGATTGCGCTATTTATCGTGGACATCCTACTCGTCCAGAAACTTGGCAATATTCTATGAATAGATTATCTGATTGGTTGCAAAGCTTGCCTAATCCAGTCGGTGTTATTTCGGTAACTGATGCACGCGCTCGACATTTACTCCAAGCTTGTGATCATACGGGTAAGTTGGTACCAGACCAGATTTCGATTGTCGGCATAGATGATGACGATATTGCTCGTAATTTGAGTCGAATTAGTTTGAGTTCGGTGACCCAAGGCTGCTTCGAAATGGGCTTTCAAGCTGCCAAATTATTGCATCGTCGTTTAGATAATCCGAATCTTAAAAATAAGATTGTGATGGTTCCTCCTGTCGGTGTTGCGCAAAGACAATCTACCGACTTTAAAGCGTTAAAAGACCCCCATGTGATCCAAGCGATGCATTTTATTCGACAAAATGCTTGTAGAGGTATCAAAGTTGATCAAGTACTTGATTATGTTGGTATTTCTCGCTCAAATTTAGAAACTCGTTTTTATGAAGAACGTGGTCATAGTATTCACAATGAAATCCATAATGAGAAACTGGAAAAAGCGTGCTCTATGTTAAAATCTGGAGAAAATCAAACCTCAGAAATCGCGGCTATGTGCGGCTATCCGTCTCTACAATATATGTACGCTGTGTTCCGCAAACACTTTGATCAAACTCCAAAAGAATACAGGGAGCAACACGCCCAGCAAAGCGCAATTTAATCCTGTAGGGAAGCGGTATTGCCATAATTTTTTGATAGTAAAAATATTGCCAGACCGCCGATTACCCCTGGAGCAACCCAAAAGATGATTTGCGCATCTCCTAAATGGCTAAAAATATGTCGACCGCCAAATGCAATAAACGCAGTATAGGCACCAATTCCTGAGCCGATCATGGCGCTTAAATGCTCGATTATCCATTGCTTTTGAGAATGTTGTTGCTTTAGGCAAAAACGCAGCATGCTAAAACCTATTCCACAGCCCAATATTCCAAAAATAATATGCAAGGTTGTGTGATTCAACAAACCGTTAACGGTCGTTATACCACCACCTATTATAAGTAATACAAGTGGCATAATATGACTGAACCTGCGCAGCGCTTCAGGGTTGTTTTTGTGCTTTAAAACCGCTTCGCCTTGGCGAATACTGCTATAAGTAATTAAACTCAAGTACAACAGAAATCCCCAAAAAATACGTAAACTGGCCGTGAAGTTTTGCGGATCAGTTTCTTCTGTCATTAAATGGCCTTTTATTGCTAGTGGATCATAGATCACCAGTATTGCCATGAGTGCACCTGAACAAGCAACGGCATACATCGTCCAACTATAGTAGCGACCAAATTTTTTGTGATTAAGACTTCCTTTTATCGAGACTAGGGGAATCCAAAATACAATGAGTGCCATAGTTCCTAAAATGATATGCGCTGAAAATAAAATACTGTGTAAAGATGCCATTTCAATCTCCAATAAGCCAATATGCTAAATTCAAATAGTCGATAAACTATCTGATTTAATTTGAATCCAGTTTAGGTATTCTTGATTTTTTGTTTAGTGCCAAAAGTCACAATCTAAAACATGACTTTTGGCCTATAGTGTTCAACTCAAAGATTGTTCATACTCAAGGTATCGAATGGCGTCAGTATCTGGGTTATCACAACCCTATCGTGGTTACTAAATGCAAAACTTTAGACAATTTTTTAATATTGAAAGTCTCTCAGCCGTTTTTCCATGGGCAGTGGTAAGTGGCATTGTGATGTTTTTAATGCTGAGTTCAGGAAATTATTCCGCTCAAATAATGCTTGTTACCGGCGTCGCATTAATTATTTACATAGTGACTTTTATGGTTGCGATATCCGAAAACAATTATCGCAATGACATGGCTTATCGCCTGATTTTAATAGCTGTTCAATATATCGCTATTGTATCTCTCGCATTTTTGACTCCTTTCACCTTTGTGGCGATTTTGGTTACCATTTGGAGTGCTCAATTACCCTATTTTATGCCATTCAAACAAACCTTGGTTACGTCGCCCATTTGGTCGGCACCCTTTTGGTTAATAATGTATTTTTATTGGCAAGTGGATTCGGCAATGCTATCTGCGTTGTTATTTTGGACGTTTAATATTTTTGCCCTTGTCATGGTAAATGCAAACATTAAAGAGAAACGCGCAACCGAACAGGCGATGGAGCTTAATCGTGAATTAATGGCAACTCAAAGGTTGTTAGGAGAGGCATCAAAACAAGCGGAGCGAGTACGTATTGCTCGTAATATTCATGATTTACTAGGACACCATTTGACTGCATTGACGATTAATTTACAGGTGGCTTCTCGGATTTCAGATGGCGAAGCTCAGGTTAAAATTCAACAATGCCATGGTTTAGCTAAACTATTATTAAGTGATGTTCGCGAAGCCGTTTCTGAAATTCGTGAAAAGTCGCATATTGAATTAAGTCAGGCCCTTCATGCGCTATTAGATGATGTACCTAACCTGCGAATTACACTAGATATTGAAGCTAATTTGAATATATCCGATGTTAATGTAGCAGAAGCCATTTTACGCAGTGTGCAAGAGTCTGTTACCAATACGTTGCGTCACAGTAATGCTAAGCATTTCAATATTCAATTAACCCACAAAAATAATACTGTTCAGCTGACAATGTATGACGACGGTAGGCAAAAACAGCAAAATAAAATACAAGAGGGTAATGGTTTGATTGGGATGCGCGAAAGAATCGTTAACCTTGGAGGAACTATCGATACTGCACTAACGGCAACAGGGTTTCGCACAAAAATAGAATTACCGGAGCTAACATGAGTATTAATGTGATGGTTGTAGACGACCAAACCTTGGTCCGTGAAGGGATTAAAAGCCTTTTGTCGCTAGCGCCGGAGATCAACATTGTGGCAGAAGCAGCCGATGGCAAAAGTGCATTGAATATCATTGCAACACACAAGCCCGATGTCGTACTCATGGATGTTCGGATGCCAATCATGAATGGTATTGAAACGGTTGAAGCCTTAAATCTGAAGGCACCAGCAGAAATTCCACCAGTGATTATGCTCACAACTTTTGATGAGCATCAGCTTGTTATCCAAGCTATTCAAGCGGGGGCGAAAGGGTATTTACTGAAGGATGTATCGTTAGAAACCTTGGTCGAGGCTATTGTTAAAGTACATAGCGGAGAAACATTAATTCAACCTGGCCTTACGCAGCGTGTATTAAAAAGTCTGCAAGGTAAAGAAACTGCGTTTGAAAGCTCTATCGCCCCGATTCCTCTTAGTGCTAAAGAAGTTGAAATATTGCGATTAATTGCTGCTGGTTGCAGTAATCGTGAAATCTCCGAGTTGATGTTTAAATCTGAAGGTACGGTTAAAAATCAGGTTTCGAATGTATTAGATAAATTAGGCGTGCGCGATCGCACTCGTGCTGTTTTAAAAGCTATCGAGCTCGGGTTTATCTAAACTAACCGGAAAGGTAACCGTGAATTCGACGCCTTTTCCAATTTTAGATTTACAATCAATGTGCCCAGCTAATACTTTAACCACAATGTCGTAACATATGTGCATACCCAAACCAGAACCGCCATTGTGCCGAGCGCTGGTAAAAAATGGTTTGTATAAGTTTTCAATCGTATATTCTGACATCCCACAACCGTTATCTTTGTATATTAGCTCTAACATCGGTTGACCTATCGCTTGCTCGATAACCCTTATTTTAAAGAAGATATGACCAATTTGCTTTGCGTCAAAACCGTGCTGCACAGAGTTCATGATCAGATTTATCAGTAATTGGCTAATCGCACCGGGATTACTATAGACTTCCAATTCAGGATCTATGTCAAAACAAAATTTTTGATTGGAGCGCTTTAAGCGTGGTTTCAAGGTCAATAAAATTTCATTTACGTAACTAATAAGATTAATTTTACGAGCTTCTTGACTGTGCTGGTCTAAGGAAAGTTGTTTGAAGGTTTTAATTAACTGAGTAGAGCGAATCAAATTGCGTTCAACAATATCAACACTCTCTTCGGTAGCGGCAAAAAATTGTTTTAACTCGGACCGTTTCAGTTGTTCTTGTTGAAAGGCTTGTGTTGTCTTGCTCAGAATACTGCGCAAGTAGGAAATCGCTGTGATAGCAACACCTGTTGGTGTATTGATCTCATGCGTTAGACTCGACATCATGGTTCCCAAAGCCGCCATATTTTCTAATTCGACTAACTGGTTTTGTACCTCGTTGCGCTGGTCTAACGCCTTTTTCAACATATGATTGGTATTGGTTAATTCTTGTGTTCGTTCTTCAACTCGTCTTTCTAATTCGGCATTGGTTTCTTTCAGTTGTTGAATGTTGTTAGCTCGTTCAAGAATAATTGAGACAATTTGAGCCTCGTAGGTCAAGGAGTCTATATCGTCTTGTTCAGGGACTCCCGAGGTCGGAAAAAACATAGAAAATGTGCCAAACACTTCGCCATTAGGGGAAATGATGGGTTGTGACCAACAGCAGCGTATACCGCAAGCAATGGCGACATTTTGTAATTCATGCCAGTGGGGATCTTGAATAATATCTTCACTTACGGCTAATTCTCTTTTGCCTATTGCTACAGCACAAGTTGTTGCAGCAGGAAATACCTTTTGATTTTTTAAAGCCTCCAGAAGCGGCAGTGGTAAACTTGGCCCAACGAATGGGTTTAGCACAGTGCGTGAGCTATCTAACAAGCTAATCAAACATTTAAGCCCTGTCGTTGCAGATTCTAGACTTGATACTAATTCGCTTAGGACTTCTTCGAGGGGATTACCATTAACCAACATGTCTAACGCATTTATGCGACCGGACTCAATCGCATTATGTCGCTTCAAATGCGTGTAATTGCTTGCACCGCGAATGTTGATAACCTTGTGAGATTTCATATTAATGATTGCTTTATTCTTAATCCGTTAGTAGCAATTTTAAACAATGTAGCATAAAAGCCGCTGCTGTCTACGCTAAATTTGCTCGTTAAAGGTCACCGTGAATAGCTTGCAAGGCCGCTATAGCGGCAATCGCTGCGGTTTCCGTTCTCAACACTCGAGGACCCATTTGCACTGTTTGAAAGCCAACTTGCTCAGTGGCATAGATTTCAGACTCGGTAAATCCACCTTCTGGTCCTATCAATAATTTAACTCCACTGGAGGGGATTGATAAGTGTTTAATACTCTTTTCAGCTCTGGGATGTAAGGTTAATCGAAGCTGTGTGGTGGATTGTTTTGTCCATTCATGAATCGATGTGCATGGATGTAATGTGGGAATTTGATTTCTACCACATTGTTCACAGGCTGAAATAATTAACTTTTGCCATTGCTGGCATTTTTTTTCCCAGCGTTCAGCTGATAATTTCACGCCACATCTTTCGGTGATCAATGGCGTAATTTCAGTGACACCGAGTTCAACTGCTTTTTGAATTGCCATATCCATTCTGTCGCCTCGTGAGACACCTTGACCTAAATGAATATTTAATGTGGATTCGACGTTGATAGACAGTTTTGCGTCAATTAACACCTTTGCTTGACGTTTTTTGGCAGTCACTAGTTCAGCGCTATATTCGTTGCCATCGCCATTAAACAGCACTAATGGGTGACCTTCGTTTAGACGCAGAACACTGACTATATGGTTTGCAGCATCAGGGGTGAGATCAATAATCTGATCAACAATGAGTAAGTCGGGGTGATAAATTCTTGGAATTCGCATGGGATTACAACAGCAGTTAACAATGCACTATATGGTATATCAAGTAGAAGGTATCTCAACTAAAGAATTACCGACCATTGGCAAACAACCAAGTAAGTCTATTTAATTAATAAGCAAAGCCAGTGATTTTCAAATCAAATGCGGTGATTTTGTCACCGCATTTGAATTAATCAATCATAGAGAAGAATAAATCTTGGCTATTGTTAGTTGGCATTTAACGTTTTAGTTGAAGTCATTCTATTGTGGGAGCTATCAGTAGATTCCTGCTGATTATTAATAGAAGCATTCTTGCGCGCAAACGCAGTGTGCTCACCCGTATCTTTAGCAAGGCAAAAGACCAATAGAATTATCAAACTAACGAAGATAAGAGAGAGAATTAACATTTTCAATTCCTTTAAAAATATTACTAAGAACCCTTAATTAAGGGGCGAATAGCATAGCACTTCTATTAACTAAAGTAGAGTTTAAAATGCTTAAAAAATAAACATTAGTAAAACCCTAACAAATTCAGGTATTTGTAAATAACCAACATTTTTAAAAGGAGTTCAGCTACCTGTTCTTAATATTAAACAGTGATAAAAATTTTGTTTTAATACAAAAATATGTTGAACAAATTCTGAAATAAAATCCAAGATATTGAATGTCGAAGCCTTCAAATCCGAGGGATAAAGTAACTTTGATTTTTGACAATTCAATGACAAACACTCTAAATGATTAAAAGAATTAAGCGAATTAAACTTTAGTCTATGACGCTAAATTGCGACATATACATTAGTCTAATTTGACAAAAAAAGGGTGCATATCTTGTTGTTTCCTTTATTATTTCGTCGTCCCACTAATTACCAAGTAGTGATGTTAGCCAAATAAATGAAAAGGCTTTCTTTTGGTGTAGGACTATCGCTATTCAAAGAATTAAAAAATGTTCGGGAGAAACAAAAAATGCTTGAAGATATAAATGTATCAGAGTTAGTTGAAACTTATGTAATTCCTTGGGGGCTGAACATATTGTTCGCCGTCATCATTTACATTATCGGTAAAATGGTTGTTGGAATTCTTGTCAATGTGTTTGGCAAAGTTATGGCTCGCTCTAAATATGACGACATGCTTGTCGACTTTTTAAAGGCCATAGTTAACGCTATTTTAATGTTGTTTGTTATTGTTGCCTCATTAGACCAACTAGGTGTAGATACTACGTCCTTAGTTGCAATTTTAGGTGCTGCAGGTTTGGCAATTGGTTTGTCACTACAAGGTTCTTTACAGAATTTTGCTGCAGGTGTGATGTTGCTTGTTTTCCGCCCATTTACTCGCGGAAATTTCATCGAAGCAGCTGGTACTGCTGGTGTAGTTAAAGATATCACTATCTTCACTACAGTAATGACAACGCCTGATAACAAAGAAATTATTGTTCCAAACGGTGCTATCTATAGCGGTAACATTGTAAACGTATCAGCAAAAGAAACTCGTCGAGTGGATATGGTTGTTGGTATCGGTTACGACGCTGATCTTAAGAAAGCTAAAGAAGTGCTTATTGAAATGGTTAATGCTGATGAGCGTATCCTAAAAGATCCTGCGCCTACAGTTGCTGTTTCAGAATTGGCAGATAGCAGTGTTAACTTTATCGTTCGTCCTTGGGTAGCTTCTGCTGACTACTGGGCTGTTAAATTTGACTTCACTGAAGCGGTTAAACTTCGCTTTGACCAAGAAGGCATTAGCATTCCATTCCCACAAATGGATGTGCATTTACATAAAACAGAAGAGTAATCTTCCGTTAAATATAAAAAATGCCCCTAATTAGGGGTATTTTTTTAACTAAAATTAACTCGATACGAATAGTTACATTTACGGGAAATTACATTTTACAGTTCGGTTTATCGGTTGCTTGATTCGCCAATGCTTGTGCAGCCGACATATTGGCCGTAAGGGTTTCAATCCGCGTTGTGGGGGAGGGGTGAGTAGACATAAATTCTGAAGTCCGTTGTCCATCACTTGCCTTGTCCATATTCTTCCATAATTCAACCGACTGAGTAGGGTCAAACCCAGCTCTTGCCATTAACTCTAAGCCTATTAGATCGGCTTCAGTCTCGTGGGTGCGGCTAAATGGCAGTTGTACACCGACTTGAACTCCTAAACCAATACCAGCCATAATCATGTTACTATTTGCCACTTGTTTAGCATTTAAGATTTGATTGGTCGCCTCTAAACCTATGCCGATTAGCGCCGAATTGGACATTCTTTCATTTCCATGTTCAGCAATAACATGGCCAACTTCATGACCGATAACAGCGGCCAATTGATCTTGATTTTGAGCCACTTTAAGTAGCCCTGTGTAAACACCAATCTTTCCCCCTGGCAACGCGAAGGCGTTAACTTGATCGTCTTCAAAAACTACCAGCTCCCATTGGCCATCAAAGACACTGCTAGGCACATGTTTGGTTATGAAGCCTGCAACACAAGAAACATATTGATTATCTACTCCTTGTTGCGAGACTTTCTGTTCTATTTTCATACCATCGAAAGCTTGCGCTCCCATATCCGCTAATTGATCTTTAGAGTAGAGCTTTAATTGGGACCTGCCTGTGGGAGAGGTAGAACAAGCCGTTAGTAATACTGCGCTAATGGTAGCTGCTAGACATGTTTTGGAGATGTGTTTAAACATAAATGATTTCCGATTTCCCGTTAACTGCACTAATTCTTAATTGTTAAGCTTCAATTCAGTTTTAGATCAGTATGCTGGTAATAATTAATTAACAAGATGTGTATCTATGAAAATGACATTCATAAAATTAGCGGCACTGAGTTTGCCATTTTTAGTATCATCTTGCGCATCTCATCATACGCGAAATTCTGAACGTAACCAATTTGTCACTGAGCTATATGCCAATGTCGATCAAATATACGATGTTAAATTTGAATCTCATGCTGGCGAGGCCGCTGCGAGTTGGGGGCTTTGGGGCGCATTGAATAATGTTTACGGAAGCGACAGGCAGATTCTTGCAGGTGCACTAATTGGTGCTTTCTTCGGTGGATTGCTCACCAGTATTGAAGAGGGCCCTAGTAGAGGGTTCGAGTACCATCTCACCGCAACTGACGGTGAGTATTTAGTTGTGGTTTTAGATTACTTCCCAGCTGATGAGGGGGAATGCGTACGAGTTCGGATGGCCAATAAAGTGCATATGATTTTGGTGAATTCTGATTATTGTCAAATTATTGATTAACAATATCTGTTAAAACAAAAATAGCGTCTAAAAGACGCTATTTTGAGTTTAACTAATCATCATATGATGTCTAATTAATTTATAGTGCAGCCTTCAATTGCTCAGCTTTATCTGTCGCTTCCCAAGGAAACTCTTCGCGGCCAAAGTGACCGTAAGCAGCTGTCGCTTGATAGATAGGACGTTCAAGATCGAGCATTTTTATTAGGCCATAAGGACGAAGGTCAAAATTAGCTCTTACTAAATCGGTGAGTTTTTGATCTGAGATAACACCAGTACCAAAAGTTTCAATGCTAATTGATGTTGGTTCGGCTACGCCAATTGCATAAGAAACTTGGATTTCACAACGTTTAGCTAACCCTGCTGCAACTATATTCTTAGCCACATAACGACCGGCGTAAGCCGCTGAACGATCAACTTTAGAGGGATCTTTTCCTGAGAAACAGCCACCACCATGACGGGCCATGCCGCCATAAGTGTCGACTATTATTTTACGACCAGTCAATCCACAGTCACCCATTGGACCACCAATAACAAATCGACCTGTTGGGTTAATTAAAAATTTTGTTTTGGCAGACAACCACTTTTCAGGCAGCACGGGTTTGATAATTTCTTCCATAACGGCTTCTTGCAAATCAGCAGTACTGATTGAGTCACAATGTTGAGTTGACAATACAACTGCGTCTATGCCGACAGGTTGATTATTTTCATAGATAAAAGTGACTTGGCTTTTGGCATCAGGGCGCAACCAAGGCAACGAGTTGTTTTTTCTGACTTCTGCCTGACGTTTTACCAGACGATGGGAATAAGTAATTGGCGCAGGCATTAAAACATCGGTTTCATCACTGGCATAGCCAAACATCAAGCCTTGATCTCCCGCACCTTGCTCTTCTGGACGACTACGATCAACACCTTGATTAATATCTGGTGACTGTTTACCTATGGCGTTGAGCACTGCACATGAATCTGCGTCAAAACCCATATCTGAGTGGGTATAGCCAATTTCGCGAACGGTTTTGCGTGTCAATTCTTCAATGTCTACCCAAGCCGAGGTGGTCACTTCACCACCCACAAGTACCATTCCGGTTTTGACAAACGTCTCACAAGCCACACGGGCTTTAGGGTCTTGGGTTAAAATGGCATCTAACACTGCATCAGAGATTTGATCTGCAATTTTGTCTGGGTGCCCCTCAGAAACAGACTCTGAAGTAAAAAGATGTGATGTCATGTGTTTTTCCTTTCTTGAATTCGCTTAATAGATTCACGCCAAAAGTGATTTCTTATCGGCAATAGTTGCATTCTAATCATTATTTTCTAAAATACCAGTCTTTCCGTCTAGACGTCCAAATGGCTATATGTTCAGAATGGTTTCCACTTGTATGTACGTGAATTACCAGAAAAGGAATAGAACATAACCAAAAAAAGCATAATCAATAATGAATAAGCGTTGCAGTTCGGCGATGGCTGGTGGAAAATGTTCAACCCCAAAATGAATACAAGCAAATTAATCAATGTCATAGCCAATTTAGTTAGGCGTTGAGCATGCTTTTAGGCAATTATTTATAGCAGGAGACACCATGCCTTCACGTCGAGAACTAGCCAATGCCATTCGCGCTTTATCAATGGATG
Source organism: Aliiglaciecola sp. NS0011-25 (assembly GCF_040370605.1). Lineage (NCBI taxonomy): Bacteria > Pseudomonadati > Pseudomonadota > Gammaproteobacteria > Alteromonadales > Alteromonadaceae > Aliiglaciecola > Aliiglaciecola sp. NS0011-25. The sequence continues at coordinate 60,758 of NZ_BAABWR010000003.1, read as the reverse complement.
CGGTACAACAAGCTAATTCAGGTCACCCCGGAGCACCAATGGGAATGGCTGATATTGCACAAGTATTGTGGAGTGATTTTATGCACCACAATCCAGCTAACCCGAAATGGGCTAACCGTGACCGCTTCGTGTTGTCTAATGGTCATGGCTCGATGTTGATCTATTCTTTGTTGCATCTAACCGGTTACGACTTGCCAATTGAAGAATTAAAAAACTTTCGTCAATTGCATTCAAGAACTCCAGGTCACCCAGAGTATGGCTACGCACCTGGAGTTGAAACCACTACCGGTCCTTTAGGACAAGGTATTAGTAACGCTGTTGGTATGGCAATCGCTGAAAAAATGTTAGCAGCACAATTTAATCAACCTGAGTTTGATATTGTTGATCATTTCACCTATTGCTTTTTAGGTGATGGTTGTTTGATGGAAGGGGTTTCTCATGAAACTTGTTCACTTGCTGGAACTTTAGGTTTAGGTAAGTTGATCGCCTTTTGGGATGACAACGGTATTTCCATTGATGGTGAAGTAGAAGGTTGGTTTACTGACGATACTCCTGCTCGTTTTGAGTCTTATGGTTGGCACGTTATTGCTGACGTGGATGGACACGATCCTGAAGCCATCAATGCTGCAATCAAAGCTGCTAAAGCAGAAACTTCTAAACCCACCATGATTTGTTGTAAAACAGTCATCGGATTTGGTTCACCTAATAAATCAGGTAGCCACGATAGTCATGGTTCACCTTTAGGTCTTGATGAAGTTGAAGCAACCCGCAAAGAACTTAACTGGAACCATGCCCCTTTCGTTATTCCTGAAGATATCTACGCACAATGGGATGCGAAACAAACAGGTTTAGAGCTTGAGCAACAGTGGAATGGAAAGTTTGCTAAATACGCAGAAGCATATCCAGAGTTAGCCAGTGAGTTTACCCGTCGTTTAAATGGTGACTTACCTGCTGATTTCAGCGATAAAGCCGCCGCATATATTAAACAAACCCAAGAAAAAGCTGAAAACGTTGCGAGTCGTAAGTCTTCGCAAAATGCAATTGAAGCCTTTGCCAGTTTACTACCTGAAGTGGTTGGTGGTTCAGCCGATTTAGCCGGATCTAACCTAACATTGTGGTCTGGTTCAAAAGGTATTACCGCCGATGATGCCAGTGGCAACTATATTTTCTACGGCGTACGTGAATTTGGTATGAGCGCGATCATGAATGGTATTGGGCTGCATGGCGGCTTCAGAACTTATGGCGCAACCTTTTTAATGTTCATGGAATACGCTCGTAATGCTGTGCGTATGTCTGCGTTGATGGGAATTCCTAATATTTTCGTTTATACCCATGATTCCATTGGACAAGGGGAAGATGGTCCAACTCATCAACCTATTGAGCAAGTAGCGAATTTGCGTCTAACTCCAAATCTAACGACGTGGAGACCTTGTGATGGAGCTGAAACAGCTGTGGCTTGGAAAGCGGCAATTGAGCGCAAAGATGGACCATCAGCACTGGTATTCAGCCGTCAGGGTTTACCTGCACAATCTCGCAACGAGCAGCAACTTGCTGATATCGCCAAAGGTGGATATGTTTTGCTGGATTGTGATACGACACCTGAAATCATCTTGATTGCCACAGGCTCTGAAATCGCTATCACGGTTGAAGCTGCGCAAAAATTAACTGCGCAAGGTAAGGCTGTACGTGTAGTATCTATGCCTAGCACCAATGTCTTTGATGCCCAAGATGCTGATTATCGTGAGTCTGTATTACCTCGCAGCGTGACAAAACGTGTTGCTGTTGAAGCGGCTCATGTGGATTTTTGGCACAAATATGTTGGATTCGATGGCAAAATCGTTGGTATGACTACCTTTGGTGAGTCTGCCCCTGGTGGCGCGTTGCTGAAATACTTTGGTTTTACCGCAGATGCTATCGTAGAGGCGGCGAATTCATTATAATCGAGCGCAAAATAAACTAGCGTTACTAACCTAAGGTTTTTAGTGTTGGTAACCTAATTACTAGAAAAGGGCACACTTGTAACAGAGCGTGCCCATTTATGTATTAAGAGTGACATGATACGAATTGCAATAAATGGCTTTGGTCGCATAGGTCGAAACGTATTGCGGGCTTTGTACGAAACAGCTCGACACGAACAAATCAAAATTGTTGCAATTAATGAGATTGCTAATCCTGAAGGCATTGCTCATTTATTAAAATACGACACAGCTCACGGTCGTTTTGGATTTCCGGTTTCCCTGAATGGGGATTGTTTGAATGTGGCCGGTGATACGATTCAATTGCTACAGTTCGCTACTTTAGACAAGCTACCCTGGGCCGAGCTCGATGTGGATTTAGTCTTAGAGTGCACAGGCGTTCACAACGATAGAGCGGATGCGGAAATTCATATTGCCCAAGGCGCTAAAAAAGTACTTTTTTCCCACCCATCGACACCAGACATGGATGCTACTGTTATTTACGGTATCAATGATGACTTGTTGCAAAGTGATGATCGCATTGTTTCCAATGGCTCTTGTACTACAAATTGCATCGTGCCGGTAATTCAAGTTCTTGATAAAGCATTTGATGTGTTAAGCGGCACAGTCACAACCATTCATTCTTCTATGCATGATCAACAAGTGATTGATGCGTATCATCCAGATTTGCGCCGAACACGAGCTGCTAGCCAATCGATTATTCCCGTAGATACCCGATTAGCTGCTGGTATTGAACGGGTGTTGCCAAAATTTGCAGGAAAATTTGAAGCGATCGCTGTCAGAGTGCCTACAATTAATGTCACAGCGATGGACTTGAGTGTGACAGTAGATAAAAAAGTGTCAATAAATGACATTAATCAGGTGTTGAAACAAGCAGGTCAGGGCAGATTAAATGGAATATTGAGTTACACTGAAGAGCCTTTGGTATCAATAGACTTCAATCATGATCCACATTCTTGTATTGTGGATGGCACACAAACCAGAGTGAGTCACAAACAACTTGTGAAAACACTGGTATGGTGTGATAACGAGTGGGGTTTTGCGAATCGAATGTTAGACACTGCGCAAGCTATGTTTCGTATTTGAACTATAAATGTAATTAAAAATAAATATACTTAATGGTGTTATAGATTAACAATCAATAATAGCAAGATTAAAGGAACCTATATGTCGATACTCAGTATGGCAGATTTGACCCTCGCAGATAAACGAGTGTTAATACGCGAAGATCTCAACGTGCCAGTCAAAGATGGCAAAGTGACATCAGATGCGAGAATTAAAGCAGCCTTACCAACGATTAAACTAGCGCTTGAAAAAGGTGCCAAGGTAATGGTGATGTCGCACCTAGGCAGACCCACCGAAGGCGAGTTTGACGCTCAGTACTCCATGCAACCTGTCGTCAACTATTTGAATGATCACCTCGATTGTCCGGTTAGTTTAGCCTCTGATTATCTTGATGGTGTGGAAGTGGCAACAGGTGAAGTTGTCGTTTTAGAAAACGTACGTTTCAATGTAGGTGAGAAAAAAGACGACGAAGGGCTTGCAAAGCAGTATGCTGGCTTATGTGATGTGTATGTAATGGATGCTTTTGGCACCGCGCACAGAGCGCAGGCTTCCACCCATGGTGTGGGTAAGTTTGCTCCAATAGCTTGTGCGGGACCTTTGTTAGTCAATGAATTAGATGCACTTGGTAAAGCTTTAGACAATCCAGCCCGACCTTTGTTGGCTATTGTGGGTGGTTCTAAAGTTTCTACTAAATTAACCGTTTTAGAGTCACTTTCTAGTAAAGTTGATCAATTAATCGTTGGTGGCGGGATTGCCAATACATTTATTGCTGCACAAGGGCATAATGTGGGCAAATCTTTATATGAAGCAGATTTGATTCCTGAAGCAAAACGATTAATGCAGACGGCAAGTGACAACGGTGGCAATATTCCAGTACCCGTGGATGTGGTGACTGGCACTGAGTTTTCAGAAACCGCATCAGCCAGTTTGAAGGCTGTTACACAAGTCGCAGACGAAGATATGATTTTTGATGTTGGACCACAAACATCAAATCAACTTGCCGCGTTAATTCGACAGGCGGGAACTATCGTATGGAACGGGCCAGTAGGGGTTTTTGAATTCGATCAATTTGGTGAAGGAACCAAAGCAATTTCGTTGGCAATTGCACAAAGCAGTGCTTTTTCAATTGCTGGTGGTGGTGATACTTTGGCAGCAGTAGACAAATATGGTATATCTGACAAAGTTTCGTATATATCAACAGGTGGTGGTGCTTTCTTGGAGTTCTTAGAAGGCAAAACGTTACCTGCTGTAGCAATGTTGGAAGCAAGGGCAAAAGAGTGACAGTCGTCAGATTGATTACTCCAAGAAGAAGAAGTGTAGTGAAACACTCAAGTTAAGTTTTGTATTCTACTCAAATAAAAAGGAGTGTTGCGGATGGCATCACAAGCACAACTAGACATGCTTAAAAAAATAGAGTCCGATAATGGATTTATCGCGGCCTTGGATCAAAGTGGTGGTAGTACCCCAAAAGCATTAAAACTGTATGGCGTGACCGAAGATGAATATAACGGTGACGAAGAGATGTTCGGTAAAGTGCACGAAATGCGCACTCGAATCATCACCAACAAAGCGTTTAATGGTAAGCGAGTACTAGGCGCTATTTTGTTTGAAAATACCTTAGATAGGGATATTGAAGGTAAAGCCAGTTCTCACTATTTGTGGCAAGAAAAGCAAGTTGTCCCATTTCTTAAAGTGGATAAAGGGTTAGAAGCAGAAGAGAATGGCGTTCAGCTAATGAAAGCAATGCCTGGCTTAGATGACGTTCTTGATAAAGCCAATGCGAAAGATGTATTTGGTACCAAGATGCGCTCAGTGGTGAAATCTGCCAATCCGGCTGGCATTAAAGCCGTAATTGAACAGCAGTTTTTAGTAGGGCAGCAAATATTGGCTAAGGGACTAGTTCCTATTATAGAACCAGAAGTTGATATTCATGCGCCTGATAAAGAAGCCGCTGAAGCAATTCTTAAAGCTGAAATTTTAGCTCAATTGGATGCATTACCAGACACCCAGCAAGTGATGTTAAAACTGACTTTGCCTGAAGTGAATGGTTTTTATTCTGAGCTAATTGAGCACCCTCGTGTACTCAAAGTGGTTGCTTTGTCTGGTGGTTATTCAAGAGAAGAAGCCAACAACCGTTTAAAGGCAAATAAAGGTATTATTGCAAGTTTCTCGCGAGCTCTATCAGAAGGGTTATTTGCGCAACTTTCTGATAAAGAATTTGAAGAAACCCTAGATGCTTCTATTGAAAGTATCTATCAAGCTTCAATTACCTAGTAATAGTGTAAACGACTAAACAGCCGGACTTTTGTCCGGCTTTTTTGTTTTCTGCTGTTAGGTTTAACATTTTTTGATTATCACGACTAAAATATAACGGCTGACTGAGCACTGAAAAATTCCGGTTACCGATATTAGGATAATTATGAAATTCGAATTGCCATTGCCGTTGTATAAAAAGCTTACGGTAACATTCCGAGTTGAGCCCGGATGTCTAGGGCCAGAGGGCGCAGCCCACATAAAGGGGTTTTGTAAACACGCAAAAAAAATGGTGGTGGGTTTAGATTCCGATTTTATTCGTTGGGTGATTATCCCAAGGTATGATAAATCTTTGCCAGAAACCGAATATAAAACGAATGGGAAGCGTTTAAATCAGCAGCAAGCTGCATTGTATCTTAGTGCCTTTAATAAAAACCTAGACGATTTTGAAGCTCATCTTGATGAGCAATTAACCCATTTAATTGATAGTTATCTAGGCCGTTAAGTCAACTCGCAGTGGATCTCAATGAATGCTCTATTTGCTGTTTAACAACGGTTAAGCGTAAGACAGTTTATAATCTAAAACACCTAAGTATTCGGCTTCTCTAGCCAAATCTGCACTGATAATCGGCTTGTGCATTAACCACTGTTCAGGGAAGGTGATTTGTAATGATTTATCTTCTATTACAATCTTAAACTCAGGCAAAAAGTCATCTTGCCGTTTGATATTAAGTAGTACACCTAAGCGTAAAATTATAATCAGTTTTTTTACCGCCTCTGAATCAAATTGCCAAAATTCCGGAAGTTCGTCAGGACGTATTTTTTTGCGGTGAAATCGAGCTAAAATCGAAAGTAATATTTGTTGTTCTTGGTTAAAACCGTGCAAGTCCACATTATGCAAAATGTATCCTGAGTGGCGCTGCACGCCACGGGAGTTTATTTGCAGTCCAACCTCATGTAACAGCGCCGCCCAACTCAATAAGTTACGATATTCTTGACCGCCGATTTTCCACACTTTCTTACACTGGTTATATACCTCTAGAGTCGTCACATGAACGCGTTTTGCTTGGTCTACATCGACATCATAGCGGGTCGCCAGACTTTGTGCTGTGCGTTCACGAATATCGTGATGCGCCAGGTGTTCTTCCATTTCGTATATCACACCTTCCCGTAAAGCTGCGGCAGAATATTCTACTGAATCTATTTTGAGGCTTTTAAAGATTCCAATTAAGATTGAAATACCAGCAGCTAAGACTGGAATTCGGTCTTCTGTGACGGCTAACTTTAAGTCTTTGATATGGCCTGCGGATATACACTTGTCGCGCAACGTTTTTAGGTTGTCCAGTGATACGAAACCCTCTGGATTAGCATCATCTAATGATTGGGCTAACAGCACTATTGCCTTGATGGTGCCAGAGGTGCCGATACAGTGTCGCCAACCTAGTTTTAGGTATTTAGCGTCTATCAATTCAAGTTCTTGTTGGGCTGCGGTAATCGCCTTTTTAAAGGCGCCAGCCGTGAGAGCCCCCTCCGCAAAAAAACGCTTTGTATAACTCACACAGCCCATTTGTAAGCTGCGCATTATTTTACTATCAAAACCTTCGCCAATGATAAATTCAGTTGAACCTCCACCAATATCGACTACTAGCCTTTGGCCATTATTTTGAACTGTGTGGGCGACCCCTGAGTAGATTAAACGAGCTTCTTCAATACCGGATATTACTTCGATAGGGTAAGGTAAAATTTGCTTAGCCGCTTGAATAAAATCTTTTGCGTTTTTGGCTTTACGCAGCGTGTAAGTAGCCACAATTCTTACCGTGTCAGGTTCAAAGCCTTTGAGACTCTCAGCAATTATTTGTAGGGTATCTAAGCCTCTTTGCATGGCTTCGTCGGATAAGCGATGATGTTTATCTAAACCATCAGCTAAACGAACCTTCTGCTTAACACGGTGCAGGATTTGCACACTACCGGCAACAATTCGCGCGATCACTAGATGAAAGCTATTCGAGCCGATATCAAGCGCCGCAACTTGAGTTGTGGGTCTAGCTTCAATATTACTGAAGGCTTCACTGAATTGTGACATTTATGACATCATTCCTTAAGGCGGCTTACATCTCGATATAGTGTATTATTCTAGTGATTTTAGATAGTGATAAATTTCCACTTGAGAACGTAGTTTTTTACGATTTCCACGCTTCACATATTTATTGGTTTGTTCCGCATCAATGATTCGTGCTTTGATGGTGTCTTTCAATTGCAGTTCCAGAATATGAATAATGCGTTTTTTTAAGTCTTCATCATAAATAGGACAACCCACTTCAATGCGATTATCCATATTTCTTCCCATCCAATCGGCCGAAGAAATAAACACTTTAGGATTTCCCGCATTTGTAAAAGACATCACTCTTGGGTGTTCTAAAAAGCGATCTACAATACTAATAATAGTGATGTTTTCACTTACTCCGGGAATATTCGGTATAAGTGAACACATGCCACGGACTATGGCTCTTACTTTGACACCAGCCTGACCGGCTCGATATAAATCGTCAATTAATTGTTGGTCAACTAGGTTATTCACTTTTAAAGTGATGCCTGATGGTAAGCCTTCATTGGCATTTTGGATTTCTTGGCGCACTAAAATCTGAATTTTGGTGCGCGCATTTAGTGGCGATACTTGCAGATGTTGAAATTTATTGCGACGGTAAGGCAATTGAATCAAATCAAATACCCAAATTGCTTCTTGAGCTAATTCTTGGTTACGGGTAAACAGGCTAAAGTCAGTATAAATTTTAGCTGTTTTTTCATTGAAGTTACCCGTACCGAAATGAGAATAATGTACTAGCTCCCCTTTTTCTTCACGACTGACCACGCATAATTTACTATGGATTTTGAATGAAGGAGAACCTAACACAACTCGGATCCCGGCATCGGTCATGGTTTTTGACCATTCAATGTTGGCTTCTTCATCAAAACGCGCACGCAGTTCGACCACTACGGTTACTGTTTTACCATTGTCTACGGCGTCGATAAGTGAATTGACGATTCGCGATTTATTCGCTACGCGATAAATATTCAGACGGATATGTTTGACGCTGGGGTCAAATGCCGCTTGGCGCACAAACTCGGTAAAATGTAAAAATCGATGATAGGGATAATAAAGTAAAATATCTTTATGTTTAATAGCATCAAATACCGTGTCGAAATCAGTAAATAAGTGCGTATTTATTGCTGGTAGAGGTGGATTTTCTAAATAACTTCTGCCGACATTTGGGAAACCAATAAAGTCTTTGAAGTTTCGATAGGCACCGCCCGCTATCAAACTATCAAAAGAACTGATTTTTAAACGTTTCTTGAGATTTTTTAACATTTCTTCTGGCATATCAGCATCATAGATAACCCTTACAGGCTCAGCTATCAAACGTTGCTTCATGCTTTCAGACATTTTTTCTACGAAACTTTCATCAATCTCATCATTGATAGAATATTCTGAATCTCTGGTCACTTTAAATGAGTAAGCTTCCATTTCATCAAATTCAATAAAGCCTTTAAACACAATGCTTAAGCAAAGTTGAATAACGTCATCAATTAATATGATGTGTTTCTTTTTACGGCTTTTTTCAGGCGGAATTTGAATAAAACGCGACATGGCTTCGGTGGGCAACTCAATCGTTGCGTATTTAGTCGCTCGGTCTTTTTTATAAATAGCCACATATAAATAGGTGCCAAAGTCATTCAGGCGATCGACAAGGTTGACTTTTTTATGCAGTAATATAGGTGCAATATGGCGTAATATTTTGTTTTTAAAATAGTTTGTTAACCATTCTTGTTGATACGGGGATAGTTGGTTTTTGTCTACTATGTAGATGTTGTAGCGCTTCAGTCCGGCGATAACATCATCGTAAACTTTTTCAAAGTTATCCGTTAGAACCACCACTTTGTGTTGAATTTTTTCCATCAACAACTTGGTGTTTTCTGCTGCTTGCTCGTTACCTTCTTCTAAGTGAATATAAATTAAGCGTTTTACTTCCGCCACTCTGACTCGGTAAAACTCATCCATATTGCTGGAAAAAATGCCTAAAAATCGAATTCTTTCAACGATTGGATTGTGTTTATCCGCTGCTTCTTGCAATACACGTTCATTAAAAGAAAGCCAGCTTAGTTCTTTTGGATAATAGATTTGTTCTGGATACATTAGTTACCTGATTTTTCCCGAGCTTTTTCAATAGGATGGAATGTTCCATTGTTTGTATGACAGTTTTGTTAAATTCGATGATTTCAACCTAAATAACTACCTTAAATCTACATCGACAATCAAATCGTTGGCAATATCTTCTAGTGCGTCGGAAAGTTCATCAAGTTGGAAACCTTCGGGGATAGCAACAACCGCATGGGCTTTAAACAATAAACTGCCCCAATTCGGCGCGCTTTGGCAACTAGATTCAAATTTAATAATGTTTATATTAAAACGACTCAAGGTAGTTGTGAGTTCTTGCACAATACCTGGTTTGTCGTTGCCCGTAATATCAATTTCTACGATATCGGATTTGTTATTTGAGTCGTTATCAGCGCTCACCGAGTGGATAGTTAAGTTGGGATGCTTTTGCAAAAATTCGATTAGGGTGTCATGGTTTTCGACAGGAATATCAACTTCGACAAACCCAGCGAAATGACCCGCCATGTAGGAAAAGTTACTTGCTAACCAGTTGCCTCCTAAGGAATAAACTTTTTGCGCAAGTGACTCTACGAGTCCAGGTTTATCTTTTCCGATTAAAGTTAATATTATTGGTTTCATTGAAACACCCCTCAACTTAACTATTTTAAAGTTATACCTATCGAGTCGTGCTGGATAGATAAGATTGATTGACTAATTAGTATCATAGCCTAATCATATGATAATTCGTAAATTAATCATTGTTTTGATTTGCGTCATTATATATGCCGATTCATCAATATGAGATGAGGTGACCGAAAAGATTGTCACTTGCCAGTTTGTCTATATCCATTACACTAGGCACAATTTCAAAATCAGGGTTAGTTTTGTGGGTCAGTCATCAATTGATGAATCATCGTCTAGCAATACCCAAACGGTGAAAGTCGCGCGTTTAAGGAAAGTAAAAAACCGTCTAGTTGCAGCAGCCATTGCAACATCAGGATGGTTAGTTTTGCTGACCCTGGGATTATTACTCTGGCAATTGGTCATCCAAGTTTTGCCCTTGGCTCGTGATGTGAGTATTTCACCAAAATATCAGTTTGCTATCACCCCAAATGAATCAATTTTATATCTTGGCGATGTTATCAATTCGGTGCCACTTGTTACTATGGATAAAGATTGTCGGGTGAATTTTTACTCTCAATCGGCAAGTAAGTCCAATTCAAGTTTAGTAAAAAGTAAAATTATCCCTGCGCTTTGCACCGACCAAGTAAAAGTTAAAGCCTATGATGGTCAACTGTACTTGGCGATATTGAGTCATTCAGGGATATTACGCATTGAAAAACTAAATCAAGTTGATAAACATTTATTTCCTGAGCTAGAAATGACACTGGCGGTAACCGACGTCGAACCTGTGATAAAAACGGATAAGTTTGACTTCCAACTGTCTGCAAACACGATCATGCTATCGGTGCAACAAGGTCAAATGTGGAAAGTATATAGCATTGACCGGCGCAGTAAAAATGAAATCGATGTTGTTGAGGTGAACAACCCTGAACATCTATTACTACTGCCGAGAATTGGACAATTTGTGTATGTTGCTGATAGCAAACTTACTACACATGACATCACCTTTGGCAGGTTAAACCACATTGCTTTTGATCAAGCCATCAGCACATTGAATGTCTTTCCAAGTCAACGCTCCCTGTTCATAGGTTTGCAGGATAAAACGCTGCAAAAATGGAGTATCGTGAATGCCCAAGGGCAATTAGTCTTTCAACCCATGTATTCAATGGTTACAGAGTATCAACCGAAAAATATTCTTATTCACCAATCTGAAAATGCAGCATTTATAACTGACCAAAAAAATCAGCTTAAGATCATTAATTATGTGACCGGAGAGCAAGTAAGCGACAGTTTCACTGAGCATATAAGTAATCAAATATTATTGAGCCAGAACCTTTTATACACAGTCACGAATAACACTTTGAATGTTTTCGATGTGAACTCGATCTCCGCTGTGAATTCGATTCAATCTTTGTGGGGAAAAAATAGTTATGAAGGTTACCCGCAAGCAGATTACGTTTGGCAAACTACGTCAGCTGCTGATTATCACGAAACCAAATTTAGTTTAGTTCCTCTGGTTATAGGTAGTTTAAAAGCATCCTTTTTAGCGCTTTTAATTGCGGTTCCGCTAGCTGTGTGCGCTGCAATTTATACTGGATTTTTCGCGCCAGAGCGATTGCGCAATTGGATTAAACCAAGCATCGAAGTGCTCGAAGCAATACCCTCTGTGGTGTTAGGTTTCATTGCGGCTATTTGGTTAGCTCCGTTAGCCGAGCAATTTATCTTGTCATTATTATTATTTGTCTTGCTGCTGCCTCTGGTTTTATTTTTGTTTGCGCTTTTACATCATCCTTTGGTGCAACGCTTACCCCAACGTTTTAAACAGGGATGGGAATTACCCCTTGCAAGCATTTTACTGATTGGCTTGGGCATTTTTGTGTATTCCATTACCGATGTTATGTCGTTGGCAAGCGCCAATCTTCAAGGGCACTGGTTGTTGCCCATAGATACACTGGAAAACATTAATAAAAATACCCTTGTAGTAGCCTTGGCGCTAGGAATAGCTATTGTACCGAGTATTTATTCTCTGGCTGAAGATGCAATTTATGAAGTGCCAAATACCCTAAAACAAGCTTCTTCGGCACTGGGCGCAACTCGTTTGCAAACGCTGCGAAAAGTGGTGTTGATTTTAGCCTATCCAGGTATTTTAAGTGCCATTGCCTTAGGGCTAGGCAGAGCTTTTGGGGAAACAATGATTGTGTTAATGGTGACCGGCAATACACCAGTGGCGGATTGGAATTTATTGTCAGGCTTACGCACGCTAACTGCTAACTTAGCCATAGAAATGCCGGAAGCAGAAGTTGGTAGTAGCCATTATCAAATCCTGTTCTTAACGGGGCTTGTGCTATTTTTGTTTACGTTTGTGCTAAATACTTTTGCTGAGTTACTACGTCAGTGGCTAAGGAAAAACTATCAACATGGCTAATTGGAAGTTTAATCTCGAACAAAAGCAATCCATGGCGACCAGTTTGACCGCGGCAGTGGCGGGTTTTTTAGTGTTGGTATTGATTGCTCTTTCGTTATTTATTTTCGTTCGTGGTGGCACCTTTTTTTGGCCGCAAAGCATCCAGGCTATTGTGTATCAGGAACAAGACGGCACTTATCAGAGCCACTTTGTGAAGCTAGACGCAAAAACTATGCGTGTCGGTGAAGAAATCTTACATTACCGCTTTTCATCGGCAGAACAACTCTTTAGTGGTCAGATAACGCTCAGAAAATCCAGTTTAATCAGCTCTGAAACGATTCCTGATCTAGCTGTTATTGAGTTGAAAAATGGCGGGATGGTAATCGCTAAAGTCGAGTCAATACGCGACTCCGATGGCAATACATTAGGTATGCAAGAGTTTGAATTAATTCAAGGCCGAATTAACCAGCTAGTAGCCTCCACTGAGTTTATTCGTAAAGGAGAGCTTGCTGAAATTCACCGTGCACTTGCTAGTTTGGATCGCAGAGGGGTTAAAGCAGATGCACCAGCTCGGGTTAAACTGTCAAAACGTTTTTATGAGTTACAGGATGCGCTGGCGGATGTCGAACAAACTCTGCAAGGCTTTGTATTGACGGTTGCATTTGCAAATGGCACAACCTATCCCATAAATATGCAAGAAATTAGTAATGTTAGCTTTCCAAATTCAATGAATCTGGGTGACAAACTCATCTCTGCAATATCTTCTTTTGCGTCATTTATTAGCGACTCACCGAAATTAAACAATACCTCGGGAGGGGTTTTTCCTGCGTTGTTTGGGACTATTGTGATGGTGTTATTAATGACCATTTTAGTCACCCCATTTGGCGTATTGGCAGCGGTTTATTTGTATGAATATGCTCCGCAAAACAAGATGACTGCATTAATTCGAATTTCGGTGAATAACTTGGCTGGTGTTCCCTCGGTTGTATACGGTGTTTTTGGACTTGGCTTTTTTGTGTATGTAGTAGGAGCAAGTATTGATGAAGTTCTATTCTCCGATGATCTTCCTGCTGCCACATTTGGCGCGCCCGGTATTTTTTGGGCTTCATTAACCATGGCAATTTTGACCCTGCCGGTTGTCATTGTCGCGACAGAAGAAGGCTTGCGACGAGTACCCCAATCTCTCCGAGATGGTAGTTACGCGCTAGGAGCTACACAAGCCGAAACTATCTTTAAAATGATTTTACCCATTGCTAGCCCAGGTATTATGACAGGTGTAATATTAGCTATTGCTAGGGGAGCAGGGGAAGTTGCGCCTTTAATGTTAGTGGGGGCAGTGAAATTTGCGCCAGCGTTGCCTGTAGACGGTGAATTCCCATTCGTTCATTTACAGCGTCAGTTTATGCATCTTGGTGTACTAATTTATGATGGTGCATTCCATAGTCAAAATATTGGTAATGGCTCTTCATTTATCTTTGCTTGTTGTCTGTTGCTGCTGTTGATTGTGTTGAGCTTAAACTTAATCGCTATTTTTATCCGTAATCGACTTCGCAAACAATATGCACAAAATTAGGGTATGAGAATTCATGTTAAAACTGTTTGAACATGACAAATTAGATGTCAATAATTTAAAACCAGAGCAAATTGCGGTTGAAGTGAAACAGCTTAATTTGCGCTTCGGTGAGAAAAAAGTACTTGAAGACATCAATATGCAGATCCCTAAAAATCAGGTTACGGCATTGATCGGTCAAAGTGGTTGCGGTAAATCCAGTTTAATTAGCTGCTTTAATCGCATGAATGATTTAATTCATGGATGTGAAGTTACAGGGCAGGTGATTATTTCTGGTAGTGATATCTATCATCGTAAACAAAACGTAGCGACTTTGCGCACTCGTGTGGGGATGGTTTTTCAAAAACCTAATCCATTCCCCATGTCAGTTTTCGAGAACGTGTCTTATGGATTGAAATTACAAGGTGTCCATGAGAGACGAAAGCTTGATGATGCGGTAGAGCAGGCGTTACGTGAAACCGGACTTTGGAAAGAAGTCAGAGACCGTTTATTCGATTCAGCGTTAACCCTATCAGGGGGCCAGCAACAACGGATGGTAATTGCTCGCGCTTTGGCGCTAAAACCAGAGATACTATTGCTTGACGAACCTACATCAGCATTAGACCCTTTGGCTACGTTGCATATCGAAGAACTGCTGAATCAACTGAAAAAGCAGCACACTGTCATCATAGTTACTCATAATATGCAGCAAGCTGCTCGTGTATCAGATTACACTGCCTTTATTCATCAAGGTAAGCTTATAGAATATTCTGATAGTGATAGTGTGTTTACAATGCCTAAACAAAAGCAGACCGAAGCGTATATAACTGGACGGTACGGGTAGGAACAGAAAATCTATGGCTTACATTGAAATCAACACCCACATCTCCGTCGGTTTTAACAAAGAATTAGAAGATCTCAAAAATTCAGTGTTGACCATGGGAGGCTTGTTAGAGCAGCAGCTCAACGATACCTTGCAGGCATTGAAAACCAATAATGCGGGTTTAGCTGAAAAAGTGGTAATTAATGATAAAGAAATTAATTCCATGGAGATTCAGATTGATGAAGAGTGCATGCGGATCATTGCTCGACGTCATCCAACAGCTAGTGATCTTCGTTTAATCATGACAATCGCCAAAGCGACAGCCGATATCGAGCGCATGGGAGATGAAATAGAACGAGTAGCAAAACTCATTTCTCATTCCAATGTTCCAGATTCCGATTCCCTTAAGTCTAGTATGTTGGTAATAGGTGAACATGTTTTGGAGATGCTCAAAGATACTTTAGATGCATTTGCTAGACTTGATTTAGAGGCGGCTGAGAAAACCTATCAAAATGATGAATCAATCGATGCTCATTATAAGGATTTGTTGAGTATTACTATTTTAGAGATGCAGCAGCATTCTGATGAGTTAGAAAATTGGTTAGAAGTACTCTGGGCATTACGCTCATTCGAACGTATTGGTGACCGATGTAAGAATGTTTGTGAGTACGTCATATTTTTAGTTAACGGTTCTGACAACCGTGAAATTTAACCCAGCATTTGTTAGGCTGATTTTTTATTCTAATTTGTGCTTTTTTAAAGCACTTTGGGTTTTATGATTTTTCGCTAGACCCCTTTTGTTTAAAGGGTTTCAGGTGTGTCATAAAAATGTCATATAAACAGGCTAGTCTTTCGCGTATGATTCAGGCTTCTGGATTGGCTAATCGATTATTTTAGAGATATATAATGTCAACAAATTCATTTCTTGGTGTATTTGCAAAATCACCGCTGAAGCCGATTGAAGATCATATTGATCTGGTCGATCAGTGTACTCAATTACTTGCTGTATTTTTCCAACATGTTTACCAATGTGATTGGATTAGTGCAGAGGCTGTACAACAACAAATATCTCAACTGGAAAAACAGGCAGATAAGGTTAAACGTGAATTAAGGACTAACTTACCAACAGGTTTGTTTATGCCTATTCAACGTCAAGACATACTTGCCCTGATTACACAGCAAGATAAGTTGGCCAACAAAGCGAAAGATATTTCTGGTCGTATTATTGGTCGTCAGTTACAGATTCCCGAATCATTGCAGGAGTCATTCAATACCTATTTGCTTAGGTGTCTTGATGCCTCAACCCAAGCTAAAAACGTCATCAATGAATTGGATGAATTGTTAGAAGCTGGTTTTAAAGGCAGAGAAGTTGATCTAGTTGAAAGAATGATAGCTCAACTTGATGAAATAGAAGATGAAACAGATAGCCTGCAAATAATTATGCGCAGCTCCTTAATGAAAATGGAATCTGGAATGAATCCTGTAGATGTTATGTTTTTATACAACATCATTGAATTAGTCGGCGGTTTAGCCGACACGGCAGAGCGAATAGGTGCTCGACTTGAATTGATGTTAGCGGGATAAAAGGCGTACCTCTATGGAAATTATTAATGACTACGGGTTTATCCTGATTGTTGTTGCAGCTGTTGTTGGGTTTTTAATGGCTTGGGGGGTTGGCGCTAATGATGTGGCTAATGCGATGGGTACATCCGTTGGGTCTAAAGCGTTAACCATTAAACAAGCTGTATTTATTGCAATGGTGTTTGAATTTGCCGGTGCTTATCTGGCTGGTGGCGAGGTTACCTCAACAATAAGAAAAGGCATTATAGATACAGCCTATTTTATTGATACTCCCGAGCTACTCGTGTTCGGAATGATAGCCGCGTTGTTCTCAGCTGGTATATGGCTAGCTGTTGCTTCCTATTTGGGGTGGCCAGTTTCCACCACTCACTCCATTATTGGTGCCATTGTTGGATTCGCCGCCGTAGGCATAGGCTCTGAAGCCGTCGAGTGGGCCAAAGTTGGTGGCATTGTTGGTAGTTGGGTTGTGACACCCGCAATTTCAGGCTTTATTGCGTTTCTCATCTTTATGAGCGCTCAACGTCTCATCTTCGATACTGATAATCCGTTTAGAAATGCCAAACGTTATGTGCCTTTTTACATGGCGTTCGCTGGCTTTGTGATGTCTTTGGTGACCATCACTAAAGGTTTGAAGCACGTAGGGTTACACTTTACGTATGTTGAAGCTTGTGTGTTTTCAGTCATTATCGCGATACTTGTTTCAATTGTCGGACGTTTATATATAAATCGAATCAAATTTGACGAGAGTCTAGACAGATCGATGCATTTTGCTAACGTTGAGAAAGTCTTTGCTATTTTAATGATTGTTACCGCTTGTTGTATGGCGTTTGCTCACGGTTCAAATGATGTGGCGAATGCGATTGGGCCATTGGCTGCAGTGGTGTCCGTGGTCAATAATCATGGTGAAATTACCGCAAAAGCAACTTTGGATTGGTGGATATTGCCACTTGGTGCTTTGGGTATTGTTTCTGGCCTAGCGTTATTCGGTCATCGCGTTATTCGAACTATTGGTAACGGTATTACCCATTTGACACCAAGTCGGGGTTTTGCCGCAGAACTTGCTGCCGCTTCTACAGTGGTGATTGCTTCTGGTACTGGGTTGCCAATATCTACAACACAAACTCTCGTGGGAGCTGTGTTAGGAGTAGGTATGGCCCGTGGTATCGCGGCATTAAATCTAGGTGTAGTACGTAATATTGTTATCTCTTGGGTTGTCACCTTGCCAGCTGGCGCAGCATTATCTATTGTTTTCTTCTTTATGCTTAAAGGTATTTTTGCACCTTAATCTAAATTCCCAAAAGCGATTTTTATTTTTTCTCAAAGCGGCACCTTTTGGTGCCGTTTTTATTTGATTTGAATATTTAAAAATCTGATTTAAACTAGCTTATGTAATCAGTTTTTTAGAAGATAAATAATGAAATGGCCTAATTTAAAGCATCTGCATTACCTCGTTGTTCTCCATGAAGTACAGCATTTTAATAAAGCTGCTCAGCTATGTTGTGTGAGTCAATCTACCCTCAGTACCGCGATTCAAAATCTCGAAGAACAATTTGCTTGTCAACTCTTGGAGCGGGATCATAAAACCTTTGTTTTTACGCCGTTTGGACTGGAGTTAGTTGAACGCAGTAAAAAATTGTTAAACGATGCGACTGAATTGGTCGATTTTGCGCAGTCTGCGGGAAATTGGTTGGCGGGTAATTTAAAGCTAGGCGTCATTCCTACTATCGCTCCTTTTATCTTTGAAGGCGTGTTGGGAGTGGTCAAATCGAACTTCCCTGAGTTGCAGTTAAAACTGCAAGAAGACACCACGGAAAACCTTTTACGACAATTAAATGATGGTATTTTAGATCTTCTGATTTTAGCTTTACCTATGGAAACCCCAGGTTGCAAACAATTGGTGATTGGCCATGATCCCTTCCATTTAATTGCCCATAGCGACTTAGTTAGTTCCCTACCTGAGCCAATGGATATGTCTGCACTGCCAAAAGAGAGCGTATTCTTGCTACAGCGAGAGCATTGCATGACAGGCCATGCAGTTAGCGCTTGTCGACTTCAGCACTCCGAGCAAGTTAGTTCACTGGCTGCATCGAGCTTGCATACTCTAGTTGAACTGGCGAATAGCAAACTTGGCTTTACATTTATGCCTGAGCTCGCTATTGAACATCATATATTGAGTACCTCGCAATTAGTATCTATGCCTGCTGAAGATAATGCTTATCGAGAGATTGGTTTAGTCTGGCGTTCGGGGACCACCCGAGTGCGGTTATTCCGATTATTAGCAGAACTTCTGTCACCATTGATGCCCATTCCTACATTGAAAAAATAATTTTACAAGTTTCAAACTATTTGAAACCTGGTCTCGACTATATTCACAAGCAGACTAATGGAACCATCTAAGTGTTTGAAAAAAGCGAAGAACAGTTAATAGCCAAAGCGTTGAATGGAAACAAACGAGCTTGGCTGAATCTGATAAAACGCTATGAAACTCAAGTGTATAACTATGGTATTCGGATGACAGGCACTCGCGAAGATGCCTTAGATCTGATGCAAGAAGTGTTTATTTCAGTCTTCCGTAATTTAAGTAATTACCGCGGAGATGGCAGCTTTAGGGGCTGGCTTTTTAAAATTGCTCACTATAGATGCATTGAGTTTTATCGGCGCAAAAAACCAAATCAAGCCCTTGATGATAGTCCTGAGATAGAAAGCGCTGAGCCATGCCTGGAAGCGTCAATGGTTTCTTCACAAGATGCTAATCAACTGGTTAGTGCAATGCAACAGTTACCGCTATCTCAAAAAGCCGTTATTGAACTGAAATTTTTCGGACAATTTACATTTGAAGAAATAGCTGAACAACTGGGTATTTCAGCCAATACCGCGAAATCCCGAATGTACAGTGCGCTATCTAAGTTAAAAATTTTATTGGAGGTTGAATATGCCTGATTTAAATGAATCTGAGTTACTCGCAGCTTGGATGCAAGGGGAGTTGAGCCCGCAACAACAAAAACAGTTTGAGAAATTGTGCACTGAAAATGAGCGCTTTTCTGAGCAGGTTGAAATGGCAAACCAAGCTTCCTTGCTAGCGCAAGATTATCGCTCAGAAATAGTGCCTAAGTGGAACAAGGCGAATAGTTTTGACTATCAGCAACCACCTAAATGGTGGCAATGGCAAGGTTTACCGGTATTTTCGAGCGCGCTTTCGATTGTTGCTATTGTTTTGGTTTTTAGTGGTTTTGAAGCAAGTGTCGAAAATGGCAAGGTGACATTCGGGTTTGCTGATTCTAACCAGAGTATCGAGCAAAAAGTCGCCCAACAATTAAATGAATTTAAAGTACAACAAAATGAAGCTTTAAATAGTTATGTTATGTCGTTACGTGAACAGCAATTAGATGCAAGCACCCAATTGACTCAGTACTTACTAGCCTCTAGTAGGCAAGAACGTAAAGAGGATTTCGGAGAACTCATAAAGTTCATCAATGAACAGCGAAACGACGACCAATTGTTTTACGCTCGGCAGTTAAATCAGCTCGAAAAAGCGATTTACGACAGTCCAAGTGGTAATCCTTAGAACCAGAAATATTGTGTATCTAATTTGCAAGAATAAAGAGGTAAAAATGAAAACCTATCAAAAATTTAAGAAATTATCATTGGCAACTACCACAGTAGCAGTGATGTTTGGACTCGCTTCAAGTGCAGTTTGGGCAAAAACCAACCTGTCAGAATTGCGCAGTGAACTGCAGATAATGAGTGGTATTATGAAAACTGCCATGGCGCAAGGGGAAAACAAAAACGGTATTCGCTTACGGGGATTGGAAGTTACATATTTATCGGCTCAAGGGGTGGTATTTGAATTAAACAGCAGTGCTCATAATAGACACTTTTCATTTTCTTTTGATACCAACAATGAGTTTGTACTAGCTCCAGAACTACCGCCTATTCCTCCATTGCCTGTCGTTGGAGACGAAGAGCATGAGGTATTCATCGAATTTGATGATGAACACTGGAGTGAAGAAGTTGAAGAGTCTTTACGATTGGCGAGCGGGGCGATGAATAAAGCAAGAGAAAAACTACGGGAATTAAATCAACAAGAGCGTGAAATAGCTTGGGAGCAGCGCGAATATAAGCGTCGCTTGCGGGATATAGAGTTTGAAATGCGCACTGCTGATAGCCAGCGCAAGGCCAATTTACAAGAGCAAAAAGCAGAGTTAGATGCTGAGTTAGCTGAGTTGAAAAAACGTCAATCCAGTGTTGACAAATATGCCGAACAATTGGAAGCAGATCAAAAACAACAAGCTGAACAACGACTTATGCAAAGGAAGCAGCAATACTCGGCATTTTTAACTCGGTTTGAAGATAATGTCACCTCTACTTTGTGTAAATATGGAAACGGCTTTAAGGCATTGCCAAGCGATGAAAACGTAACTTTCGTTTTGTCGAATTTGGGTTCAGCTGTGAAGAGCGGATCTGAAGACCGTATCTATGTGTTTAAAAACAAAGATATTCAATCTTGTGTAAAAGATAAAATAACGCCTAAGCAGTTACTATCTAATGCTGATGCCTATCTATTCTAATCTGCTATTAAACAATATTAACCCTTTGAAAATACCGTGCACCCCACGGTATTTTTAGTTAACTTAGCAATACAATTAAATTGCTTTTGCATGTTCCATGACTTTTGACTGTGAAAACGCTAAGCTTAGGCAGTTTAATTTTTGCAGTGACAAGTGATTGGATTTTAATACATGACTAAACAGATTGTGATCAGTGGTTCGGGATTATGGACACCACCAAATAGTATTTCTAACAGTGAATTGGTTGATAGCTATAATGCTTATGCAGAAAAGTTTAACCAAGAAAACGCCGAAGCAATAGCGGCTGATGAAGTTAAAGCTAAGCCATTATCTAGTGCTGAATTTGTAGAAAAAGCGTCTGGTATTAAAAGTCGTTATGTGTACTGCAAAGACGGTATTTTAGACATCGACCGTATGCGCCCTGATATTCCAGAGCGAAGTGATGATGAAATATCTCATCAAGCTGAAGTTGCTCTAGATGCAGCGAAAAAGGCGCTAAAAGCGGCGAATAAAACCGCGGCAGATATTGATGCTGTAATTGTTTCTTGTGCATACACGCAACGCTCATAC
Organism: Aliiglaciecola sp. NS0011-25; assembly: GCF_040370605.1. NCBI lineage: Bacteria > Pseudomonadati > Pseudomonadota > Gammaproteobacteria > Alteromonadales > Alteromonadaceae > Aliiglaciecola > Aliiglaciecola sp. NS0011-25. Next base: position 39,192 of record NZ_BAABWR010000003.1, on the reverse strand, counting down.
CCGGCTATAGCGATTGAAGTTCAAGGTGCGTTGGGAATTAAAGGTTTTGCATTTGACATGTTGGTTGCATGTTCAGCAGCTACATTTGGTGTGCATAGAGCCTACGAGATGGTTGCCGCTGAAACGGCTAAATGTGTACTAGTCATTAATCCTGAATTGGTTTCACCGCAAATTAATTATAAGGATCGCGATAGTCATTTTATTTTTGGTGACGTGGCTACGGCGATGGTTATCGAACATCAAGATACTGCAACCAGTGAACACCAATTTGAGATTCTCAGTACCAAAGCGGTCACTGATTTTTCCAACAATATTCGTTCTAACTTTGGCTACTTGAGTCGAGTATTTGATACCGAACCATATGGGCCTGATAAGTTATTTCATCAAGAAGGACGTAAAGTTTTCAAAGAAGTCTGTCCTATGGCTGCTGCTCATATTGTCGATCATTTGGCAAAGCACAGTTTGACTTCAGCTGATGTTAAGCGCTGGTGGTTGCATCAAGCGAATATTAATATGAATACTTTAATTACCAAAAAATTACTTGGTCGAGTGGCGGAAGGTGACGAAGCACCTATTGTTTTAGATCGTTATGCAAATACTGCTTCGGCGGGCTCCATCATTGCATTTCATTTACATCATCAAGATTTACAATCGGGAGATTTTGGTCTGATTTGTTCCTTTGGTGCTGGGTATTCTATTGGTAGCTTGGTGTTGAAAAAGAAGTAAAATTGAAGCTATGAATTACAACACGTAGAGTTAAGTCTTTACCGATAATTGAAGTGCTACAGGGTGCATACAAAAGTTAGTTTCGTTCAAGGAAGTCAATAAATCATGGTAGCCGATCTTGGGTTTGGATTAGGTGTAGTGAGTTACAGCCTATTGCTATTATTGCTGTTCACGGTCAGAAAGGCTGGATTAGTCAAGTACTTATTGATTTTGGCCACTGCAGGGACTGCTGTCTGGTGTTTGCTCCACATTAACTTTTTATTTGGTCCTGTAGAAATTGAAAACCTGTTTCTATGGGATGCAGCTAAACAAAGTATCTGGCTGGTGTTTTTGCTGGCTTGCATTAAAGATGACTTTCGCAATTTAAAGGACGTATTAGTGCGTCCTTTTTCGATTGTGATGTTATCTGTACCTGTGGCTTCGATATTATTACCTTATTTTTTCAGCATCGACGTTAGCTGGCGTTTTCTCGCACAAACCATAATATCCTTAGAAGTTTTGGTCATTTTAGAACTGCTCTACAGGCAAGCAGGGGAAAATAAGTGGGCTTACAAACCATTAGTGTTATACCTGGGCGCTACTAACTTATTTGAATTTGTTACCTTCGCCAATGCCACTATGGTTGGTGGTCTTGAAGTCCACTATATTGCTGCTAGAGGGTATGTATATACCGGATTATTGCCATTTTTAGTGTTGGCGATTCGTCGTATCAAACATTGGGGAGTGGATATATTCATTTCCCGAGATATAGTGTTACACAGCTCGTTATTGATGGTTGCAGGTATTTATCTGTTTATCATGGCGATGTTAGGCTATTTCGTGAAATACGTAGGCGGAGAGTGGGGAGGAACAATACAGATATTGCTCATCGTTTTGTCTACGGCACTGTTGATGACATTGTTTCTGTCAAATAGCTTACGGGTTAAAATTCGCGTCTTTATCACAAAACACTTTTTTGTTAATCAATTTGACTATCGAATTGAATGGTTAAAATTAACCGATGCGTTATCTTCCAATGAATCGAATATTTCCCAAGTGTATGAAAATGCCCTCAATAGCTGGATTCAAGCAATTGAATATGATTCCGGCGTTTTATTAAAAAAAGAAGGGCATAGCCTCAACCCAAAAGCACAGATAAACCATCCAGATCTAACTTCTCGAGAATGTCAGCTACTCAATGAATTGGCAATTTACTGTCAACAAAAAGATTGGGTCATCGACATCGAAGAGTTGCGTTACCAACCCTTTATTTACGAAGGTTTAAAAATAAATCATGCATTATTAAACGAATGTTCATTTCAAATTGTGCTACCCATCTATAAAGCGGAAGCGTTGTGGGGCTTAGCCATTATGAATGGTGATCGTTCAGTGCGTAAGCTGAATTGGGAGTTACGGGATTACCTGACTGCGGTTACCGCACAAATATCGAGTTATGTGTTTCATCATGAAGCGGGTAAAGAAGTCGCGGAAAATGCGCAATTTGCGGCCTTCAATCGTATGTCAGCTTTTGTACTACATGATTTAAAGAATGTTTTGGCACAAATAGATTTGATTTTGGCAAATGCGGAGCAACATAAAGACAACCCCGAGTTTATTGACGATACTTTCGAAACACTGACGCATACAAAAGCTCGTATGGACAAAATGTTACGTCAGCTTACAGATAAAAAAGAAGCGCAAAGAAGCAGTGTAAAACTATGTAATGTTTCCGAAAGTATTCGCTCAGTGATCGCTAAAAAATGCGCAGGAAATTTACCCAATCCTAGTTTAATTGTAATAGATGAAAAACAACTGGTGATAGATGAAGAAAAATTCTGTAATGTTATGTATCACCTCATCAGTAATGCACAACAAGCTACTGATGATAATGGAACAGTGGAAATTAGCATTGATATGAGCGTTGACCAACGTTTTCTTGTGGTTACCATCAAAGATTCTGGTGAAGGGATGAGTCAAGATTTTATTGAAAATCGCCTATTTAAACCATTCGATACCACAAAAGGTAACGCCGGAATGGGAATTGGCGCTTACGATGCCAAAAATTTCGTTGAAAGGTTGGGCGGCAGTATCAAAGTCCAAAGTGAAGAACAAAAAGGATCAGTGTTCACACTGAGTTTTCCTGCAGAATAATAATCTTTATAGAGGGACCCGGAAGAAGTGGATAGAATATTAGTAGTTGATGATGATCTAGGTATCCAAAAACAACTTAAATGGAGTTTGAGTGATTACGAAGTTGTTTTCGCAGAAGATCGTCAGTCTGCGATCAACCAATTACGTCGATATGAACCTAAAGTTGTTACACTAGATTTAGGTTTACCTCCTGACCCTGCTAATGCTTCTGAGGGACTGGCTGCATTAGAGGAAATTTTGGCTTTATCACCACAAACAAAAGTTATTGTGGTAACGGGTAACAATGATAAAGAAAATGCGCTTAAAGCCGTTGCCTTAGGTGCCTACGATTTTTATCAAAAGCCCATAGATTCTGACACGATTCAGATTTTGATTAATCGCGCAGCCAACCTATATAACCTCGAACTTGAAAATCGACAACTAGCCAAAACTTCACCATCAATGAGCAAAATTATTGGTAATAGTGAATGTATTCAGATGGTTAGTCGTAAAGCTGAAAAAATTGCTCAGACTGATATTAGCACCTTGTTGTTAGGGGAAAGTGGTACTGGTAAAGAGGTGTTTGCCCGCAGTATTCACGACCACAGTCTGCGTAAAGACAATCCTTTTGTCGCGATTAACTGTGCATCCATACCTGAAAACCTGTTAGAAAGTGAACTTTTTGGTTACGAAAAAGGCGCATTTACTGGCGCGAATAAAACCACTTTAGGAAAAATTGAAACCGCCCAAGGTGGAACCGTATTTTTAGATGAAATTGGTGACATGCCGTTAGGTTTACAAGCCAAAATGCTGCGCTTCTTACAAGAACGAGTGATTGAGCGAGTAGGTGGCCGAAGTGAAATCCCTGTGGATATTCGAGTTATCTGTGCAACCCACAGAAATTTGCAAGACATGGTCGCTGAACAGACGTTTCGTGAAGATCTTTTCTACCGTGTTGGCGAAATTATTATCAGCATTCCGCCGCTAAGAGAGCGTGAGAATGACGTTATTTTATTAGCTAAGACCTTCTTGAACCAATACAACGAAGAATTTGGAACAAAGGTTAAAGGTCTCAGCGATGGTGCCGTGAAAGCGATGCTACAACACAAGTGGAACGGTAATATTCGGGAATTACAAAATAAACTAAAATCAGCAGTTATTTTGGCCGAAGGCAGTACCATTCAAGCCGATGATCTTGGGTTAGTTGTGCGTGAAGATGGTGACGATGCCGTTGATAGTCTTAATCTACGAGAAGTCAGAGAATTAGCCGAGAGTCGGGCAATACGTCGAGCTTATCACCAGTCTGAGAAAAATATGTCGAGAACTGCTGAATTGCTAGGTGTGACACGACCAACATTATACTCATTAATTGATAAGTACCATTTGGATGATATAAAGACCGGTGCATAATAGGTTTAATTGGCTGTGAATTAAAAAATCCCTCAGGATATAAATACTGAGGGATTTTTTTTAGTGAATTGGTTTTAGCATTTCAATTCACTTTTTATTACCAAACCAACTGCGTAAAATGCTTGCGACACATTGATTCGTATGTGTCGTTACCCCCAACTTGCACCTGAGCTCCATGTTTTACTGGGTTACCATTCTCATCCCAGCGCACCACGAAGTTGGCTTTTTTACCACAATGACAGACTGTTTTTAATTCAATCATTTTATCGGCCCATGCCAACAGATAGTGACTTCCCTCAAAGGTCTCACCGAGGAAATCAGTTCGCAATCCGTAAGCCAATACGGGAATTTTTAGTTGATCGACAATCCCGGTTAACTGTTTCACTTGCTGTTTACTTAAAAATTGCGCTTCATCGATAAATATACAGTCAATTTTTCCTTTTTCATGTAAGCCTTGGATACTTTCAAATAAATCACTTTCTCGATTAAAAAGGTGTGCATCCGCTTTTAAGCCAATTCGCGATGCGACTTTGCCAATGCCGTAACGATCATCTAGCGCAGCGGTAAAAATTTCCGCTCGCATTCCACGTTCTTGATAATTGTATGCTGATTGTAGTAGTGAAGTGGATTTACCTGCATTCATTGCAGAATAATAAAAATATAGTTGGGCCATAAAGCTGCTCTAATGACTATGCAATGAAACACAGTGGTTTTTAAAAGTTAAAATAGTGATCTAGTTTAAGTTCGAATTAATGGTTCTATAAACTAGGTTTCGATATTCTCCACCCATCGGCGTAAATCATCGTTTACCATAGGTTTAGCAAATAAGAAACCTTGTAAATAATCGACGCCCATTTCTGAAAGTGTGAGAGCTTCTTGTTCTGTCTCAATGCCTTCAGCGACGGTTTTACAACCAAATTGTTTGGCTATAAATAGAGTTGCTCTGATTATTGCTTCTCCGCCTTGATGCATGTTTAGCACAAAAGAACGATCAATTTTTATGGTGTCAAAATTGAGTGTTTGTAATTGACTCAAGGAAGAATAGCCAGTGCCAAAATCGTCAATTGAAACCTGTACATTTCTTGCCTTAATTGCATTGAGTTTGGCTTTCACTTTGACTTTGTTATCGGCGAACATAGACTCAGTTATTTCCAAGTGAAGTCGCTCTGGTTGTAATTTACTGGTTTTCAGTGCTCTGTCTAATATATCGATAAAATCAGAGTCTAATAATTGAATTATTGATACATTTACTGAAACAGAGGCGTTTGGACTATGCTGCCATTGGCTTGCATCAATACAGGCTCTATTGAGTACCCAAGCTCCAATTTCATGGATTAGACCTGATTGTTCTGCAAGGGGGATAAAGGTGTCTGGTCCAACTAAGTTGCCATTAAAATTCCAGCGTAATAATGCCTCAAACGACCATGGTTGTTTGGTTTTACATTTCACTATAGGTTGGTAACAAAGGTACATCTGTTTATTGTTAATGGCTTCTTGCAGTCCATCTCGCAGGTTTTCAATTTGCTTAAGATTCTCAAATAAATCTTGTGAAAACATTCTTGGTGCAGACAAATGCAATTTCTTTTGTTCGAACATGGCAAAATCAGCCAATTGTATTAATTCTGTCTCACTAGAGGTATGTTCAGGCAACATCGCAATACCTATGGTGGCACTTAAGTACAATTGATTAGACATAACATCTAAAGGCTGTGAAATACGGGCTAACAACGCATTAGCTACAGAAATAGCCGTTTCATGGTCGGCATACGGCAGTAGCATCAAGAATTCGTCACCGCCCCAACGTCCAGCTTGGTAATCGTTAGCAAACGCGCCTATTCGACCGGCAACTTCGACTAAAACAGCATCACCAACCTTGTGACCCAAGGTGTCATTAATCTTTTTAAAACCGTTTAAATCGATGAATAACAAGGCTACCGAATGCCCACTTTTTATGCTTTTAGCTGCTGTTTCAGATAATTGCTGGATGAAGGCTGAGCGGTTATAAAGTTGGGTTAACGGATCCAAACTAGATAGCACTCTAATTTCGTCGGTACGTCGCTCCACTTCTTTTTCTAACGACTCGTTGGTAACGTTGAGTTGCTTATATGCTTCAGAAAGCTTGCCATTGACTTCATCTACTTGGGCTGCTTCTTTATGCAGTTTTTCTAAGATATACGCATTTTCATTGCGAATTTTAACCGATTCTTCGGTTAAATCTGCCGCTCGTGCTGCGGAAAAGGCGACCGAAAGGTTGTACAAAATGCCCAAGCATCCTAAATAGAAATGAATACTGATACCGGAAAATAATGCCATGCAAGAAACTGGCGTTAGAAGTAAGACTGTGTAAAGTATCGCGGCTCTTTTATGTCCAGAAAGTGCTGAATTAGCGCCACTTGAAAGTGTACAAAGCATGGCAAACGTCAATGCTAATTCGGTTAGGTCCATACTGTCATAAAACACCACAGCATAGATACACCACATCAAAGCCAATGATATAACACCAAGCACTACTCGATTTCTTGCGCGGGATGGCTCGTATTTCTTGCGTCGTAATTTGATAAACCAATACAGCCAATCGGCGAACCTTAGACTTGTAATGATAGCTACAATAACGAGCCAAATAACTTTTAGACTGTGGGTGTTAGGGGTGTCTAGAGCAAAAACCAGAAAAAAAGCAGCAACTAAACTACCGATCAAACCGAAAAGAACGTTTTCGTATATACCGTTAGTTTTGTCCCGCAAATTTGCCCGAGCAATTTCAAAAACGTTGTTAATGGCAGAACCCCTTATAAAACCAGCCAAATTGCTCAAACAGCGCACATTATATATTTCGACATCATACAACTTTTAGGTTACTTAAAAAACAAACAACTACGATGGTCCTGAGTACCTAGCGTACAGATTGATTCAGGTTAAGAGCTAAATTATTATTTTAAAACAATTTATGTCTCTCATTATCGTATTTTATTTCTTTTTCTTAGGCCGCTTAATTTTCTTTTTCTCAGATTTAGGTTTCTTCTTTTTGACTGGCGCTTTGGCTTCTTTATTTTTAGGTCGCAATTCTTCAATAACACGACGTTTAAAACGTTGTTGAGTATAGCGTTCGATTTTTGCAATGATTCCCATTTCGTGGGCTTCAGCAATCGATATCGCAGTCCCTTTTTTGCCAGCTCTGCCTGTCCTACCAATTCGATGTACATAAATATCAGCGGTTCTGGGTAAATCGTAATTAATCACATGGCTTATGTTATCTACATCAATACCTCGTGAAGCAACGTCGGTGGCTAGCAATATGTTTATCTCACCGTCTTTGAAACGTTGTAATGCGCTATTGCGTTTGTCCTGTGGCATCTCACCTTGTAACCAAGAGATTGTAAATCCATCTCTTTCGAGCATTTGTTTAAGCTGGTTGAGTCTATCTCGAGTTTTTACAAATACCACCGCAGACTGAATTTGGTTAGCAAGAATACTTTTAAGCAGGTTATATTTATGCGCGGGATCGTCTGCTAAATGAATCCATTGCAGGATCTTTGCGTGTTCCTTGCGACTTGGCGTGGCTTCTAGCGATACTGGGTTGGTTAACAGATCTTTGGCGAATCGTTCAATTCCAGCGCCTTCAAGGGTTGCCGAAAACAACATTGATTGCTTGCGCCAGCGGGCCTCAGATGCAATCTGATTCACTATCGCAGAAAAGCCCATATCTAACATGCGATCTGCTTCATCTAACACTAAGCTTTCAATATCTCGACAATCGAAGCTTTCTTTTTCAATATGTTCGAACAATCGACCTGGTGTCGCCACTAAAATGTCTAGGTTTTTCTCTAGGGTTTCACGATCTGTTCCATAATTAATACCACCCGTAATCACCCCACACTCTAAATCCGTATATTTTGTGATTTGCAGCGCTTGCTCATAAACTTGCAACGCCAGCTCACGGGTAGGAGTCAATATTAGAATTCGGCATGAGCCTGGTTGTTGGCGCGGAAAGTCCAGTAGGAACTGACATGCGGGCAACAAAAATGCTGCTGTCTTACCTGTACCTGTTGGTGCATTGGCTAAAATGTCTTGTCCTTCCATGGCGGGAGGTATCACCAAAGATTGAATACTGGTTGGGGATGTGTACCCCATATCGGCAACTGCTTGACATAATTTTTCGTCAAGATCTAATTCTTCAAACATATTTTTCCGTGGAGGTTAGTACCATTTACATAATTGTCGCAATTATAGAGGACTTATCCAGTTTAGGGCAGCCTTAATTAGATTCTGTCGTTTTCATCAGGAATAATTCGACCCTAATCCGGCTGATATGCTTGTTTAAACTCGCGAATTGCGTTTATTCGCTTCTCATCTAGCCGTAATTTAATGTTTTTACCGGTTGCGCCGGCCTCTATAATCGATTTTACTTCAACTTTCATCGCCGCTTGATAAGCATTCCAGATGAATTCAGCCTGTGGGTAATCTCTGTCTTCAAGCCCGGTACGTCCCTTTGCATCGGCAATACATGTTGTCAGTAAATTGTTGAAACGCTCCGGCTTACGCCAAGCATCACAATGGTTTAATACTTTTAATATAGTGGCAGGTCGAAGCTCCAATGCACGATGAATGTGAGTGTGATACTCACTGGTCATAATCGCTAATTCTTTACATTCATTTGGTACTTTCAAACGTTCACTTAATGCGCGTATTGGTGCGACACCTAACTCTTCATGTTCTCGGTGCGAGGGCCACTGAGCCGGATCGGTGAGACCTTTACCAAGGTCATGAACTAAAGCAGCGTAGCGGATCGCCAAATTATCGCTAAGTTTAGCCGCTTGTTGAATCACCATCATCGTATGAATACCGGTATCCACTTCTGGGTGCCATTGCACTGGGTTTGGAATTCCCCACAAAACATCCAATTCAGGAAACCATACTTTAAGGGCACCGCATGCTCTGAGAACTTCAAAAAAAATGTCAGGGTCTTTTTCCAATAAAGCTCGAGAAGTTTCTTTCCAGACCCGTTCAGGTATCAAATGATCTAACTCACCTTGATCCACCATTTGCTTCATCAAGGATGCCGTTTCAGGCGCAATTTCAAAGCCGTATTGATGATAACGTGCGGCGAATCTAGCAACGCGTAGTACGCGTAACGGATCTTCAACAAAAGCAGGTGACACATGTCGTAACAGGCGGTTATGCAAATCATTTTGACCATTAAAGGGGTCGATCAATTGCTGATTTTTATCTAACGCCATGGCATTGATGGTTAAGTCTCTGCGTTTTAGATCTTCTTCAAGGGTAACGCTACGTAAACTGTTTACTTCAAAGCCTGTATAGCCTTTCCCGCTTTTTCGTTCAGTACGCGCTAAGGCATATTCTTCTTTGGTTTTGGGATGCAAAAATACTGGGAAATCACTGCCGACCTGCTCATATCCAGCCGCTAACATTGAATCTACTGTTTCTCCCACTACTACCCAATCTCGGTCGCTTACTTTGCGGTCGAGTAATTTATCGCGTACAGCGCCACCTACTAAAAAACAATTCATCAGTTAACAACTCACTTTATCGTCGGACTATAAATCCTATAGTAAGCAGTCTTTGAGTTAACCTCAAATAGTGTTACCTTATTCGTCGCAAATTTGGATTGGTTTTTATAAGCACATATGTACCTGAATTATTTTGGATTATCCGATAACCCTTTTTCAATAGCGCCTAACCCTGATTATCTTTATATGAGTCCTCGCCATAAAGAAGCGCTCGCTCATTTAATTTTTGGTTTACGTGAAAGTGGCGGCTTTGTGATGCTCACCGGTGAGGTAGGTACGGGGAAAACCACTGTCTCGCGAAAATTATTGCAACAATTACCCGACAATACCCAAGTGGCAATGATTCTCAATCCAACGCTCTCTGCAATCGAGTTATTGGCAAGTATTTGTGATGAATTAAAAATTCGTTACCTTAAAAAGCAAGCAAGCCTTAAATACTTCACCGATAAAATACTAACTAAACTCACAACAAATCATTCACACGGCATTAATACAGTGCTTATTGTTGATGAGGCGCAACATCTTTTACCTGAAGTATTAGAGCAACTGCGGCTGTTAACCAATTTAGAAACAAATCGGGAAAAACTTTTAAAAGTGGTATTGATAGGTCAACCTGAATTACAGCAATTATTAAAACGTAATGAACTGAGACAGTTAGCACAACGTATAACGGCCAGATACCATTTACTGCCTTTATCCTCAATAGAAGTCAAAAATTACATTTCCCATCGTCTGTCTGTGGCTGGCGGACACGAACGTATTTTCAGCAAACCCACTTTGCAAGCCATTTATCAGATAACCGGCGGCATTCCACGGGTGATTAACTTGCTTTGCGACCGCGCTTTAACGTTGTCTTTTACAAAACAACATGCAATTGTTCGTCGCCATATTTTTATTGCAGCAGCGAGACAAATACTTGGCGATGATGTGGTAAAACAGCGGCAAGGAAAACAATGGACCTTGATATTGGCCGCATGCTTCCTTGCCGCTGCGTCTGTCGGCTATATGGTAGGAGGCTAACATGACCCAAAAGATCAGTGTAGACCAACTCAAAGCCGGTATGGTAATCATCAAAGTTACCGCCCAAAACGGACCAGTTAAGATAAAAAAATCAGGGCTTGTGAGCAGCTCTGATATGGTAAAGGCGCTAGCTGAAATGGGCGTGCAGGAAGTTGAAATTGATCCTGACATGACAGTGGAGGTTAAAAAACCGAAAATTGCCAAATCAAAAACCCAGCAATTGGTTGAAGATACCAGCACGGTTACCCAGAATATTGACCAAGGCATATCAGAGCAGTTTAATCGCAGTTTATTTTTGCCTTCAGTGCAAGAGTTACCAGAAGCATGGCAATACTATGGTAAAAAATCGTTAATCGCATCAGTGGTAGTAGCAGGCGGATTTTGCGTGGGTTTAGTGTTAGCAAATTTGACGACAGTTACGCAGTTAATTCATCAGTCGACTGACACCGTGCAAACGGCAGCACCGCTTCCTAACAGTAGCATCACCGAAGACGAACTTGAAGAGCAACAAGACTCACAAGTTACTGAAAAACAAACCAATATTGAACCAAGTGATATGGTTGACGTTAAACCGGAACAGCCTATTATCGAGCAGCCTAAAACACCACCGTCAAATCAAAAGCAAGATAGCAATGAAAATGTCTCGGTTGACGAAACGGCGCAATTATTAGCAGAGCAACAAGCTGAACAAGAACAAACAAACGCAGACGAACAAAATAATATTCCACCAGAATTATTACAGCGCTTCCGAAATGCGTTGGCTTCCATTGGCGATGAAACACCGGTTGATCCAACGGATGATGCACAACCGATAAGAGATGTTCCGGCAGTCAATGAACTTCCTGCGTGGGTACTAACAGAACTGCCCAGTATGGCATTCTCTGCTCACATGTATGTTTCTGCCCCAGAAGAACGATGGGTTAGGGTGAACGGCAAAAGGGTAGTAGAAGGGCAGGAAATTGAGGATGGGCTGGTTTTAATAGGAATCGAGCCACAACACGTGATTATGACGTTTAAAGGACAAGAGTTTAGTATGGATGCGCTGTCTGACTGGTAATCATTGTTGCTTTGCAATGGGCATTCAAATTTAAGCTTAAATGCCCTATATGTCTTTCTAAAGTGCGGTGATTAAAATTTCTTTTAAAAACTTGGTCAAATTTAGTCCAAACTCTTCGGGGCGAACGGCACTGATAATTTTTACATTCACTTGACTTAAATCGAGTTTTTTTACTTCTGAATAGCTAGCTGTTTTTAAGTTATAAAAAGCCGCGACTATAGGCTTCATTGGGGTTTCTTTATTGCCCCGCATTATTATTGCCAATCTATCATTGTCGAGTTTTACAAGTGAGCCTACAGGGTGTACGCCCAAACACTTAATGAATTGAGCAACCAATACTTGATCGTAGCTTTCATCGCTTAGCAGTTTAACCAGTGCTCTGGAAGGGGTTACCGCTTTTCTGAACGGCCGATCATTAATCATTGCGTCGTAGCTATCAACAATCCCCGCCATTCTGGCATATTCGCTGACATCATGATCAGTTTGTGCATCGGGATAGCCGGAACCATCAATTCGTTCGTGATGGTTAAAGATAATATCTTGTACTGATGCTGCAACATCACCACAGCGGTCCACTAAGTCGAGACCAATGTCTACATGAGTCGTAATAATTTCTTTTTGTTGCGGTGTGAGCTTTCCAGCAGATTGTGTAATGTCTTTTGGCATATTTGTCATACCAACGTCCATTAACAAACCGGCTAAACTTAACTCTTCAATTGCTTGCCGACCCATATCTCTGTACTTTGCGAACATTGTCAACAAAATCGAACAATTCAAAGAATGTTCCAGCAAGTATTTTCCTGACTTATTCAGCAAAGTTAAACAACTCAGGCCGTTTGGCATGTTGAATACTGACTCAATTATATTTGCACTTAAATCTTTTACATCAGAAAGTGAGGGAGTATCGTTGGCGGCTAAACGTTTAAAGAAACGGCTTTGGATCGTCAACGCTTCGTCATATAGTTTAGTCGCAGCTTCAAGTTGTTCACTATCGCTAAAAGATGTCTTCTTAGGACTTACTGGGGAATTATTTTCTTGTGTTGTGCTTTCTTTGGGTTCCGGATTTACCGGTGGAGGAGGAAGGTTGCTGCGCGAAATATCAATTTCGACTTTGGTTACACCTTTGGACTTTAAGATATCAATTGATTTGACTGATTTAACAAGGCCTTTGGTTTTTATTCTAAGTTTGCCGTTTTGTTCGATAACATCATTAACAAACATGCCTGGCTTTAAATCTTCGATTTTGATCGCTTCAAGCATTACTACCCAGCACTCCCAACACACTTTTTTAGTATTTAAAATTGACGGGCATTTTAGCCCAATAATAATTTCAAATCTCTATTTAAATGGAGGTTTACTGCTTAAAACATACATCCAGGCAAGGATTTTACTCCATTGAACCTGGATGCTGTTTTGATTGGAGAATTATCTTAACCAAGCAAATGCGTTGTTTTCGTAATCCAATATTTTGTCATCTAATTCCAGCGTTTGACCAATCGCATCAAGCCCTTTAATCAAGTTGTTTTTATGATGCTCAGGTATATCAAAGTGATACTCCTGTTCAGCAACTTTTACAGTTTGATTGGGTAAATCAATGAAAATTTGTGTCTCAGGGTTATCTTTTACAATGCTGAACAAATTATCCATTTCTGAGCTACTAAGGGTGATTGGTAATAGTTGATTATTAATACAGTTGCCATAAAAAATATCTGCAAAACTGGTGGCAATAATTACGCTATAACCAAAATCGGCAAGTGCCCAAGGTGCATGTTCGCGACTTGAACCGCAGCCAAAGTTTTCACGAGCTAAAAGAATGCTAGCACCCTGATACTCAGGTTTAGTGAGAGCAAAGTCAGGGTTAACTTCTTGTTCGTGCAAATCTAAATAGCGCCAATCGTGGAATAGGTGTTTACCGTAACCTGTGCGAGTCACTCCGGTTAAGAATTGCTTTGGAATGATCTGGTCTGTATCCACATTGGCTTGGTCAAGTGGTGCTGCTGTACCCAAATGGGTTGTGAATCCTGTCATCATCTGCTCCTACAAATCTCGTACATCAATGAAGTGGCCAGTGATCGCAGCCGCTGCTGCCATTGCTGGAGAAACTAGGTGGGTTCTGGCACCTCGGCCTTGGCGACCTTCGAAATTTCGATTACTCGTTGATGCACATCTATCACCGGCTTTCAGAATATCGTCATTCATACCCAAACACATTGAACAACCTGGTAACCGCCATTCAAAACCAGCATCAATGAAAATCTGATCGAGTTTTTCTTCTTCAGCTTGCTGTTTTACGGTCACTGAACCAGGCACCACAATGGCTGTAACACCGTCTACTACCTTACCTTTTTGAGCAATTGCCGCCGCAGCTCTTAAATCTTCGATTCGGCTATTAGTACAAGAGCCAATAAAGACATTATTAACCGAAACATCAGTTAGTTTTGTACCTGCTTTTAAGTCCATATAAGCAAGTGCTTTAATGGCTGATTCACGCTCAATAGGATCGCTGAAATCTTGCGGTGTTGGAATCGTGTTGGTTACACCCGTTACTTGGCCAGGGTTCGTTCCCCAAGTAATTTGTGGTGCAATGTCTTTGGCTTGCAATTCAACTACTTTATCAAAATGCGCACCATCATCAGAATGCAGGGTTTTCCAATATGCGACGGCATTATCCCAAGCTTCACCAGATGGCGCATATTCGCGACCTTTAATATATTCAAAGGTGGTTTCATCAGGCGCAATAAAGCCTGCTTTTGCACCCGCTTCAATGGTCATGTTACATACTGTCATGCGCTCTTCCATGGTCAAACCACGAATTGCTTCACCTGCATATTCAATAACGTAACCGGTTGCGCCTGCATGACTAATAGTACCAATAATCGCTAAGATGATATCTTTTGCTGTGATGCCAAGGGGAAGTTTGCCATCAACATTAATTAACATACTTTTAGCTTTGGTTTGTTTTAATGTTTGGGTTGCAAATACGTGTTCAACTTGCGAGGTACCAATACCAAAAGCAAGGGCCCCGAAAGCGCCATGAGTTGCAGTATGTGAATCACCACAAACCACCGTCATTCCGGGTAGAATTAAGCCAAGCTCAGGTCCAATAACATGGACTATACCTTGTTTTTGATGGCCTACAGGGAATAATTCAATGCCATGTTCTTTACAGTTATTGGCTAAGGTTTGTAGCTGTAATTGATTTTCTGGTCCACAAGCATCAATGGCTAATGAGCGAGTAGAAATACTGTGATCCATAGTCGCGAAGGTTTTATGGGGACATCTAACTTTACGTCCCTTGTCATTTAATCCTGCAAATGCCTGAGGTGAGGTCACTTCATGGATTAAGTGACGATCGATATAAATAAGAGTATCGTCACCCAATTGGTCGACAACATGGGATTCCCAGATTTTGTCGTATAATGATTTTGCCATTTTTAATTCCTAAATTTAAATCTGAGCCTACTGGCTAATTCTAGTTAATTTGTACGGAAGATAATATGTGCTGACAAATTACATCACCCACTTGCGACGTAGAGTTAGCAAGATGACGTTTTTCTGGTGGAAGTAGTTCCCCAGTCAATACACCTTCAGCTAATGCTTTACGTACCGCATCATCAATTTGGTCTGCTGCTTTTGTTTGATTTAAACTGTAACGTAGCATCATTGAAGCAGATAATATTTGGGCAATTGGATTGGCGATGCCTTTGCCCGCTATATCCGGCGCTGAGCCCCCGGCTGGTTCGAACATACCAAATCCGCTTTCATTCACACTTGCCGATGGTAATAAACCCATAGAGCCCGTAATCATTGCGCATTCATCAGATATAATGTCGCCAAACAAGTTAGAGCAAAGCATTACGTCGAACTCGTTGGGGTAACGCAGCAACTGCATAGTCGCGTTATCGATATATATATGTTCTAAGGTTACTTCTGGATAATCTTTTGCGACTTCCTCAGTAACTTCACGCCATAATCGTGAGCACACTAATACATTTGCTTTATCAACTGAGGTGACTTTTTTACCGCGTTTCATTGCAGCTTCAAAGGCGCTTTTGGCAATACGACGAATTTCTCGTTTTGAATAACGCATGGTGTCGTACGCAAACTGTTCTTCACCTTCGCCTTCTAAGCCTTTAGGTTGGCCAAAATAAATGCCACTAGTAAGTTCTCTGATAACTAAAACATCAAAGCCGCTTGCCGCAATATCAGCGCGAAGTGGAGATAAGGCTTCTAAACCAGGGTAAATTTTTGCAGGTCGTAAATTACTAAATAAATCAAAATGACCACGTAACGCCAGCAGCGCGGCTCTTTCTGGGCGTTGCTCTAGAGGTAAACTGTCCCACTTAGGGCCACCAATCGAACCAAACAAAATAGCATCTGCTTGTTCGCATCCTTTTAGCGTGTATTCTGGTAGCGCCTGCCCGTGATTATCGATGGCTAAGCCACCTACATCATATTCGTTCAGAGTGAATGACAACCCACAGGTTTTTTCAACTGCACTGAGTACTTTTCTAGCCTCAGCCATTATTTCCGGACCTATACCGTCTCCTGGTAATACGGCAATTTCATAATTAGACATGTACTTATTAAACCCCTGCAATTTTTATTTGTTGTTTCTTCTGTTGATCAATTTGGTCGGCTAAATGTGTATTGTTTAACACGTAAATCAGTGCCTTTACACCGGACTCTACGATGTCAGTGGCTAGGCCAATACCGTTAAAGCGGCGGCCATTATATTCAGCAATCAAGCTTACTTGAGCTAATGCATCGGCGCCTTCACCTTTAGAGTCGAGTTTGAAGTCAACCACATCTACGCGGCTGTGCCCAATGGCTTTCGTAATGGCGTTAAATGCTGCGTCTACAGGGCCATTACCAACCGCTGACTCAGTGATTTCAATTTCACCGATACGCATTTTGACGGTGGCACTAGGAATGATTTCTCGCCCCGAGTTTGCCTGTAAATAAAGCAATTCGAAATGAGCTTGCTCTTGTTTTTGTTGATCAAAAAACAACAGTGCTTCTAAATCGTAATCAAACACCTGACCTTTTTTGTCGGCCAATTTCAAAAATGCAGCGTAGATTGCTTCTAAATCGTAATCACTCTCTTTGTAACCTAATTCGGTTAATCGATGTTTAATAACGTGGCGACCTGAACGTGATGTAAGATTCAAGTTGTTTTTGTTTATGCCCACGCTTTCCGGTGTCATGATTTCGTAGGTATTTTGCGCTTTCAATACGCCATCTTGGTGAATACCGGAAGAGTGACTAAACGCATTAGTACCGACAATGGCTTTATTGGCCTGAACTGGCATATTACACAGCTGACTTACTAATTTAGAAGTGCGTGAAATTTCGTGGGAGTTGATGTTGGTTTGTAATCCCAACATGGCTTGACGGGTTTGCAAAATCATTGCAATTTCTTCTAAAGAGCAGTTACCTGCTCGCTCACCAATACCATTAATTGTTGCTTCAACTTGTCGAGCGCCGTTTTCAACCGCCGCCAATGAGTTGGCAACAGCCAAACCTAAATCATTGTGACAGTGTACAGAAATTGTTGCTTTGTCGATGTTTGGAACGCGGTTAAATAGGTTTTTGATGATGCCGCCAAATTCTGTTGGCGTCGTGTAGCCCACAGTATCAGGGATATTCACTGTTGTTGCGCCAGCGGTTATGGCAGCTTCAACCATACGACACAAATAATCGATATGCGTACGTCCAGCATCTTCACAGGAAAATTCCACATCATCGGTATAGCGGCGCGCATGTTTTATGGCATGCACTGCCATTTCAACAATTTCATGTTGGGATTTTTTAAGCTTTGCACCAACATGAATATCAGAGGTGGCAATAAAAGTATGGATACGAAATTGATCTGCGACCTTTAACGCTTCACCGCAGGCATCAATATCTTTTTCTAGGGCTCTAGATAATCCACATACAGTGGCGTTTTTGATTTCTCTTGCAATACTTTGTACAGAAGCGAAATCACCCGGTGACGAAACTGGAAATCCTGCTTCTATAATGTCTACGCCTAATCTTTCAATGGCAAATGCTATTTGCAGTTTTTCTTTAACAGTGAGACTTGCTGGCAGCGCTTGTTCGCCATCACGCAAGGTTGTATCAAATATTTTCACTTGATTAGACATATTTTTTCTCCTGTTAAGTATATTGCCCATATAAAAAAACCCGTGCGTTGCACGGGTTTTAAAATCAGTTGTGACATTTACAACCTACCCGTGCAGTCTCGCTGCCAGAAGTAGTAGGATGTTGAGTAAAGTTGCTTTACGTAATGTCACATTGCTCTCAATTAATCAAATTTTGAGTAAATTCTCTAGTGGTGTATTTGTATCCTTTATCGGCCTATGCGTCAACCTTAGATAATAAATCCTTATATATCGCTTTGGAATAACTAACCTGTTCTCGGGATAAGCAGTACTTTATTGGTCTCATTTTTGCAGCCACTTTGCTTAACAAAAAGGTATATCCTTGAACTATCTTTGAGGATTCATTTATTTGCTGTTCGGTTATTAACTACTTGTAGGTTTTCCAGTTAATTGTGGTGGATAAAAGTAATTCTCTAAGGCTGAGTGTTCTGGGAATGGTTTTGCCTTTGTGGTTCCAACTATGGCCGCAACAAGCAGCTGTAATATTGCCTTTATTTGGAATCAATAAGGTTTTACTTTGCAATGAATGGTCATACTCACCAAGAAATGTTCCGTTGAAATCAAACCAGCCGTGTTTGTTGAAATGTAATTTATGGTTTTCTTTGTCTATTCTATCAACAGAGTCTAATTCTACTGTTTCTATGCCCATATCACTGATGCAAATAGGCGATGGCAAACCCATACGAACATGGCTTTGAAACCATGCCAATGATTTTTGCGGATCGTATTTGGCGCTCACACATTTAGCCGCTTGTTTAGCTTGCCAACTGCCGTTGTGGACGTCTACTTTGATGGGGTAACTTTGAGCTAGTAAGTATTCAGCTGCATTTTTAATATGATAAGGCAATCCTGACAACCTACGCTGCAATAACCGTATATTGTTGACAGTGCTCTTGCTTAATGACAGCAATTCTCTTTCATACAGGGCATTGCACAGCTCGGCAAAATGGCGCTGTCTTTGATCGGAGGCGAATATATCAACTTGTTGTTGATGATTGGTATCGGACATTATCTGACTTATATCAGACAATTAGGGTAGTTGTAAGCATGTACCAGATAAAACTTAGGCTGGTACATGCTCATTAGGCTTTATTGACCTTTAATTTCAGCGCGACCGCCGTAACTAACTGAGTCACCTAAAGCTTCTTCAATGCGAAGCAATTGGTTGTACTTAGCCACACGATCAGAGCGGCATAGTGAACCCGTTTTGATTTGACCAGCAGCTGTACCCACCGCTAAATCAGCGATAGTTGCATCTTCAGTCTCGCCACTACGGTGAGAGATAACAGCAGTGAAACCTGCATCTTTTGCCATCTTAATTGCATCTAACGTCTCGGAAAGTGAACCAATTTGGTTAAACTTAATGAGGATAGAGTTACCTACACCATTGTCGATACCGCGTTTTAAAATTTTAGTATTGGTTACGAACAAGTCATCACCAACTAGTTGAATTTTATCGCCAATTTTACCGGTTAGGTAAGCCCAACCATCCCAATCGCTTTCATCCAAACCATCTTCAATTGAGATAATTGGATATTTAGCTGATAGGTCCGCTAGGTAATCACTGAACTCTTCTGAGTTAAAGATTTTACCTTCACCTTTCATATTGTACTGACCATCTACGTAAAACTCAGATGATGCACAATCAAGGGCAAGAGTAACGTCCTTATCCATCACATAACCAGCACTTTCAACGGCTTGAATGATAACTTTAAGAGCTTCTTCATTAGAGCTCAAATTCGGAGCAAAGCCACCTTCGTCGCCAACTGCAGTACTTAAACCTTTTGCAGACAATACTTTTTTCAAGCTGTGGAAGATTTCAGCACCCATGCGTAGCGCTTCACGGAAGTTAGGTGCGCCTACAGGCTGAACCATAAATTCTTGAATATCGACGTTGTTATCAGCATGTTCACCACCGTTGATGATATTCATCATTGGAACCGGCATTGAATATTGTCCTGGTGTACCGTTAAGTTCTGAAATATGTTGATATAACGGTATTTTCTTCTCCATAGCCGCAGCTTTTGCCACTGCTAGAGAAACCGCCAAAATGGCGTTAGCACCAAATTGTTCTTTATTTTCGGTGCCGTCTAAATCGATCATGATTTGATCAACTGCACGTTGGTCTAGCGCATCTTTGCCTAGCAAAGATGTTTGAATATCACCGTTTACTGCTGCTACGGCTTTTAAAACGCCTTTTCCTAGATATCTAGATTTGTCACCATCGCGCAATTCCAAAGCTTCGCGAGAACCAGTAGATGCACCAGATGGCGCGCACGCTCTGCCCCAGGCACCACTTTCTAAATATACGTCTGCCTCTACAGTTGGGTTACCACGCGAGTCCATTACCTCACGGCCAATAATCTTGCTGATTTTTGCCATTTTTGTTGCCTTATAAAAATGTTTAATTTACGTTCTAAGCACACGCACAATATAACCCCAAATGGGGCTATATTTTATGATTATGCGAATAGGCGCTTGATTTTTCTTTAATTATTATTTTTATGGTATTCACCAGCGGCGTGCACAAACCCAGTAAATAATGGGTGGCCGTCACGGGGTGTAGAGTTAAATTCAGGGTGAAATTGGCCAGCTATAAACCACGGGTGGTCAGGCAATTCAATTACCTCCACCAAACGTTTATCAGTTGATAAACCAGATACAACCAATCCTGACGCTTCGATTTCGCTACGTAGGTTGTTGTTCACTTCATAACGGTGTCTATGGCGCTCATAAATTTCTGTATTACCATAGGTCTGCTGAACCTTTGTATCTGGAATCAAATGACACAATTGACTACCCAGACGCATTGTACCACCAAGATCAGAACTTTCATCTCTGACCTCTGTGCTACCGTCAGTTTCCTGCCACTCAGTGATCAAACCCACCACTGGGAAAGGCGTTTCTGGATTAAATTCGGTGCTGTTAGCATCGGCCATACCAGTCACATTTCTAGCATATTCGATTAACGCCACCTGCATACCTAAACATATGCCTAAATAAGGTATTTTGTTTTCGCGAGCATATTTCGCCGCGGCAATTTTACCTTCAATTCCTCGTTCACCAAACCCGCCAGGGACCAGAATAGCGTCAAGATCTTGTAACACAGCTTCGCCCTTGCTTTCAATGTCTTGGGAGTCGATATAACGGATATTAACTGATAAGCGGTTTTTAAGGCCGGCATGTTTTAACGCTTCGTTAACTGATTTATAAGCATCGGGTAATTCTACGTATTTACCAATCATCCCAATGTTTACTTCGCCAGTTGGATTTGATTCTGCGTATAAAACCTGTTCCCATTCAGTTAAATCAGCTTCAGGGCAGTCCAAACCAAAACGTTTAACCACTAACTCATCCATTCCTTGGGCTTTTAATCCCGCTGGAATTCGATAAATACTATCAACATCTTTAAGGCCAATAACTGCTTTATCGGGGACGTTCGTGAACAATGCGATCTTTTGGCGTTCATTTGAGGGAAGGGCGCTTTCTGAGCGGCAAACCAGAATATCCGGTTGGATACCGATTGAACGTAATTCTTTAACTGAATGCTGAGTGGGTTTCGTTTTCACCTCTCCAGAAGCAGCCATATAAGGAACTAGTGTTAGGTGCATGTACATTGCACGCTCGCGACCAAGTTCTGCTCCCAATTGACGAATTGCTTCGAGAAACGGTTGTGATTCAATATCACCAACAGTGCCACCAATTTCAACAATCGCGACATCTACCCCTTCGGCACCTTCGATTACGCGGCGCTTTATTTCATTAGTAATATGTGGAATAACCTGAATAGTTGCACCAAGATAATCACCGCGTCTTTCACGTTTTAACACTTCTTCGTAAACGCGACCAGTGGTGAAGTTATTACGCTTGGTCATGCGGGTGCGAATAAAGCGCTCGTAATGACCTAAATCTAAATCTGTTTCTGCACCGTCATCGGTAACAAATACTTCGCCGTGTTGAATGGGGCTCATGGTGCCCGGATCCACGTTAATATATGGGTCCAATTTGAGCATCGTAACTTTCAATCCTCTAGCTTCGAGGATTGCAGCTAACGAAGCTGCGGCAATACCTTTTCCAAGTGATGAAACGACACCACCTGTGACGAAAATATAATGTGTCATGTGTAACCTAAGACGTTTGGAGTTGAATAAGAATACTTGACCAAGGGACCGATAAATTTTCGGCGTATGGACGGCTCAACAGTATACGGAAAGCTGCCTGTCCATACAACGAACTTTTTCATTTAAGCGCGACAAATTTTGATATGAAATAATCTAAATCTATAAGCCGCGAATAACTATCAAATACTTAGGATTGGTTACTGATTTCTTTCAATGAATAAAGTAGTGCCAATGCTTCTTTAGGCGTCAATTCATCGGGGTCAATTTGCTTTAATTTAATCCGTAACTCATCTACAGAATCCAATAAGTCTAATTGCTGTGAGTGATTACTTACTGTTAGTTCATCAACTTCTATATTTGGTTGTTTCTCCAAAATTGCGAGTTTCGCTTTGGCTGAGCGAATAACACTTTTGGGCACACCTGCTAATTGCGCTACTTGCAAACCGTAACTGCGGTTGGCAGGTCCTTCTTGTACTGCATGCATAAAACGAATTTCGTCGTTGTGTTCAACAGCATCAAGATGCACATTGGCCAGGGAATCGAGTTCTGCAGCTAACTTTGTTAACTCAAAGTAATGGGTGGCAAAAAGTGTGTAGGCGTTAATTTGTGAGGCGAGGTATTCGGCGCATGCCCACGCTAACGACAGGCCATCATAAGTGCTGGTACCGCGACCAATTTCGTCCATCAACACTAAACTGTTAGCCGTTGCATTGTTTAAAATATTAGCGGTTTCGGTCATCTCAACCATGAAGGTCGAACGGCCGGAAGCGAGATCATCTGAAGCACCAATACGGGTGAAAATTCTATCTATCGGGCCGATTACTGCTTGCTGTGCCGGTACAAATGAGCCTATATATGCCATAAGCACTATTAAAGCTGTTTGCCTCATATAGGTTGATTTACCACCCATATTAGGCCCCGTAATAATTAACATCCGTCTTGTTGGTGTCATGGCTAACGGGTTGGCGATAAAAGGGGTTTTCATAACATTTTCTACTACAGGGTGGCGACCTTGTTCGTAAAATATTCCCGTCTCTTCACTCATTTCAGGACAATGTAAGTCTAAGGCATCAGCTCTTTGTGCTAAATTACAAATTACGTCGAGTTCAGCTAATCCCATAGCGCATGCCATGAGTTCATTGAGTTGCGGTAGCAATAAATCAAACAACTGTTCATACAATTGTTTTTCTAAGGCTAATGCGCGTCCTTGACTGGTAAGGACTTTATCTTCGTGTTCCTTGAGCTCAGGAATGATATAACGCTCATTATTCTTGAGGGTTTGGCGGCGCACATAATCTGCAGGTACTTGATCCGCGTAACTGCGACTGACTTCAATATAGTATCCATGAACCTTGTTATAATTGACTTTTAGCGAGTGAATGCCGGTGCGTTCTTTTTCTCTGATTTCCAATTGCTCAAGGTAGTCTGTTGCACCTTTTGCTAAGTTTCGTAAATCATCTAACTCTTCATTGTAACCAGGAGCGATTACACCTCCATCACGGATTAATACCGGAGGATTAGCAATAATGGCTTTATTCAATAAGTCACTAAATTCAGGGAAGTTGTTGATATTTGTACTCAACGTCTGAAAATTTGAACCTAAATCGGCTAACTTGTTTTGAATTTCTGGCAGCATGTCAAATGCGTTGCTCAACCGAGAGAAATCTCTTGGTCGCGCTGAACGTAACGCCAACCTTGCTAAGCAGCGTTCCATATCGCCAACCGACTTCAGCATGTCGCGTAAGTCTTCGTATTCGCTTTGGTGTAAGGCTTGTATTTGTTGTTGACGGCTATTTATTACCTGCAAGTCGCGAATCGGGGTTTGAATCCAGCGTTTCAACAAACGACTACCCATTGGCGTGACAGTAAAATCTAAGATGCTTGCTAAAGTATGCTCAACGCCGCCAGACAAATTCAAGGTTAATTCTAGATTGCGACGAGTGGCAGCATCCATCAACACGGTATCGTTATGGTTTTGTAATTGTATTTTGCGTATGTGGGGCAGGGCAGAACGTTGCGTATCTTTAACATATTGAACAATACAACCTGCAGCGCATATGGCAATTTTTGCGTCTTGAATTCCAAAGCCATTTAGTTCAGTGGTACCAAATTGCTGATTCAGTTGATTGCTGGCGGTTTGAAAATCAAATTCCCAAACTGGACGGCGACGCAGTCCAGCTCGGTTGTCAATTAAGTGCAGGTGACTAAACCCTTCAGGGTAAAGTAATTCTGCCGGGTTACAGCGCTGTAATTCGGCTAAAAGCGCTTCTTCTCCAGACAATTCAGAGATACTAAAACGGCCACTTGTTATATCTAGAATAGCCACACCAAACACCTCTTTACGGGCAAAAACGGCGGCTAGTAAATTGTCTTGTTTATCTTCTAACAAGGCTTCATCAGTCACGGTTCCAGGGGTCACAATACGCTGTACTTGTCTTTCCACTGGGCCTTTGCTGGTCGCCGGATCTCCAACTTGTTCAACAATGGCGACTGACTGTCCCATTTTTACTAAACGGGCTAGGTAATTTTCAACTGCATGATAAGGCACGCCAGCCATAGGAATAGCATTACCACCAGATTTGCCTCTGGCAGTAAGAGAAATATCCAATAACTCGGATGCTTTTTTAGCGTCGTCAAAAAACAGCTCATAAAAATCCCCCATTCGATAAAACAAAAGAATGTCTGGATGCTCCGCCTTTATTGTTAAATATTGACGCATCATAGGGGTGTGACTATCTAGATCAGACTGTTTAACGCTATTACTCATTGAGGTTGCGATCTCTTTGCAGGTTGAGGTTATGTTCGGAATAAATAACTTAATCGAATTAAGGCAATTAAAAACAATTGGGCATTATAAGAAGTATGGGTTTTTTTTCTAGCAGTTGTTAGTACAATCTGCCAGATAAACATTGAAATGGAGCATATTTGCATTATGTTAACCGAATCTATAGAGCGGGTTTCCCAACAACTTGGACAACAGCTAAAAAGCAAAGGTTGGACGATTAGTAGCGCAGAGTCTTGTACAGGGGGCGGTGTCGCCTTTGCAATCACCAGTGTTGCGGGAAGCTCTGAGTGGTTTAAACAGTCTTTTGTTACCTATTCTAATGAAGCTAAACAATCTTTATTAGGAGTGAGACAAGAAGTCTTGATGTCATTTGGCGCAGTGTCTCAACAAACGGTTGAGCAGATGGCCTCTGGATGCGCACTAAAATCGCAAGCAGAAATTGGGGTTTCTATTAGTGGAATTGCAGGACCGGATGGGGGAACTGAAGATAAACCCGTTGGTTTAGTTTGGTTTGGTTTTTTTATCAACGGTGATATTTCTACTGAAAAGCAGATTTTTTCTGGGGATCGGCATCAAGTAAGACTTCAGGCCATTGAATTTGCATTGCAACAGACTAGCCAACGAATTAGCTAAGTCTAAACATGTATTTAGATAGTTACGCTGAATAACTTTGGATAGTATTTTTAACTTTCAAAAGCAGAAATTCGTAAAAAAAGTAAAACTGTACTTGTAACTGTATAATCATACAGTATACTTCTGGGCATAAACTTAACGTCAAGTTACTAATAAGTAAGTTCGTTGAACCCTTGTTTAATTTATCACGCTATTTTCGAAGGACATTCCGATGGACGATAATAAATCTCGCGCATTATCAGCTGCTCTAGGGCAGATTGAAAAACAATTTGGTAAAGGTGCAATTATGCGCCTCGGAGACAACCAAGCTTTAGATATTGAAGCTATTTCAACAGGTTCTTTGACGATTGATATCGCGTTGGGAATAGGCGGTCTTCCTTGTGGACGAGTCGTTGAGATATATGGTCCTGAATCATCAGGTAAAACAACGCTAACTTTGCAAGCTATTGCTGAAGCGCAAAAAATGGGTAAAACCTGTGCGTTTGTTGATGCAGAGCATGCCTTGGATCCTGTCTATGCAGGAAAGTTAGGGGTAAACATCGATGATCTTTTGGTTTCGCAGCCAGATACCGGTGAACAAGCATTGGAAATCTGCGATATGTTAGTTCGTTCTGGCGCAGTAGATGTTGTAGTCGTTGACTCAGTGGCAGCGTTAACGCCTAAAGCTGAGATCGAAGGTGATATGGGTGATTCTCATGTTGGTTTACAAGCACGTCTGATGTCACAAGCGCTACGTAAATTAACGGGTAACATTAAACGTTCAAATACTTTGGTAATCTTCATTAACCAAATTCGTATGAAAATTGGCGTTATGTTTGGTTCGCCTGAAACCACAACTGGTGGTAATGCACTTAAGTTCTATGCCTCTGTAAGACTAGATATTAGACGTATCGGCGCGATTAAAGACGGTGATGAAGTGGTTGGTAATGAAACCCGTGTGAAAGTTGTTAAAAACAAAGTCGCACCTCCATTTAAACAGGCTGAATTCCAAATTCTATATGGCCAAGGTATTTGTAAAGAAGCCGAACTTATTGATTTGGGTGTTAAGCAAAAGTTTGTTGAGAAGGCTGGAGCTTGGTATAGCTACAATGGCGAGCGTATCGGTCAAGGAAAAGCCAACGTGGTTAAGTATTTGAAAGAGCATACTGATATGGCTGACGATATCGAGAAGCGTCTGAGAGCAGAGTTGTTGCTGTCTAAAACAGTCAAACCAGAAGATCCTGTGGCTTCTGAGGATGTGTTGTAACCCTAACCTTATACACATCCCCTAAGCGTGAGTTCCCCGCTAATTTATTTAGCGGGGTTTTTTAATTTTCCTCCCTTTCAATATCCCAACAATGTAATCTTTCCAATTTTCGAGTAAATTTTTTACATTAGTAAAATAAAGCCTATTTAATTTTTATATTTCTGGCTTCTTGTCTCAATCATTTTGTTTTTTATTATTTTTATATCTATTTGATATTTATTAATAAAATTGATTTTTTATGGTGCTGTTTTAACTTCTACTAACTGTTTTTAAGAAATGGTGTGGTTTCTGCATTTACCTTAATGCGTAACTCAACAACCAATGATTAACTTTGGTTATTTCTTTAAGTCATTAATAGGAGATTTTTATGAGTAATGAAGTAAAACAAGTGAACAAAGTAGCAGACGTGATTGAAGTGCTAAAAGCAGGCGCAGATTTTTATGAAGAAAGTATTGATAAAGCAACCCATGAGTCTGTAAAGCAAGTGTTTGCGAGAATGATGTTTGAGAAAAAAGCCGCAATCGAAGCACTTCAGCCTTTTGCGATTGCAGAGCAAGGTGAGAAAGAAACTGGTGAGTCCATCGCCGTCAATGTACGCAACATGTACACAAAATTGGTAGGTTTTTTATCTTTTGATAAAGAGCATACCTATATTAGTCAACTTGAAGAGGTTGAGGACAAGACACTCGAAGTAATCGACGAGGCACTTGCAGAAAAGCAGCCTGATACATGTACGTTAGCCCTTAGAGAAATTCGAGGCACTATGCAAGCTTGTCATGACGAGATGAAAGCCCTGCAGGAACTCACTGCTTAACCGATAACTTAATGATAGCTAGCCGCTCATTGAGCGGCTTCTAATATTATTATCAACTAACAACAAATGAATCAAGAGGTAAATTATGGATATCATTAGGCTAATATTGGCTATTCTTTTACCCCCAGTTGGGGTGTTTTTACAGGTGGGCTTTAGTGGCGCATTTTTCTTAAATATATTGCTTACAATCCTCGGCTATTTGCCAGGCATAATTCACGCTGTTTGGATTATCGCTAAACGATAGATTGAATCTGCAATAGAGTTAAGTCCGTGTTGCAAAACCTAATCTTGCTAGCGGACTGCTCCTATTCCTCTCCCAGAATTCCCCCAATGTGTTAATCCCATTTATCTTTTATCACTAACTCTGTATAGAGAGGGAAATGATCAGAATCAATCGATGGCAGCCTTTTAATGTCAGCCAACATAAAATGTTGAGAATGAAAGAGGTGATCTAATGGCCATCTGATTATCGGGTAATCTGCATGAAAAGTGTTAAAGAAGCCGCGACCAATCCTTGGATCTTTTAATCCACTTAGTTTCCGAAAAGCTCTTGTGGTAGGTGACCAAGCTACGTCATTTAGATCTCCGGTGACTATTATTGGTTGTTTGGACGGCTCGACTTTATTGGCTATTAAAATGAGCTCTTTATCTCTGGGTTTTGCAGTGTCATTTTCAGTAGGTGAAGGCGGCGCTGGATGTAAAAAATGGAATTTAACTTTGACGCTTTCGGTAAATTTAATATGGCAATGAACAGAGGGAATATCTTTTTCAATTAATTCCAGTACCTCTAAATCCGATATTTCGTGTTTGCTGTAAACGTGCATTCCGTAGAGGTTATCTAATGGTTTATTTACTCTGAAGGGAAAGTCGGCATGAATGGGTTCCATTGCGTCTTGCCACCATTTGTTGGTCTCTAACGTAACAACAATATCTGGCTCGTATTGACGGATTAAATCAATTAGTTTTTGTGCCGATCTGTTGGGCATTAAAACGTTTGCAGTAATGACTTTAATAGATACCTTGGATTCAGTTGATGAGCTATCAGCGTGCTCCACTTCTTTTGGATATAAAAATGTGTAAGGCAGAATCCAAATTGACTGATAAATTAAGCTCGCTAAATTAACTATCAGCAGAGTGTACATTAGGTAGTCTTCGGTTAAGGATAAAACCATTAGTACGTTGATGATTATCAAGCAAACGATCTGAACCCTAGGAAATTCCCAGCTGCGACATAACCAATGATTACTCGGCAACAAGGGTAGTAAGGTTATCGCTACTAAAAAGCAGCTTGAACAGATAAGACCTATTTCCAAGATAGTGCTCTCAAAGATGGATGTAATTGTTGCAAAGGATATCAGAACTATTTACAAGGTTAACCCTATTTTTCAATAGAGCATGTTAGATGCTTATTCTAACTATCTGTTTTTTAATGACTTAGTTCTTTAATTCTCGATGGCATAGTCGTTGCACTTTTAAAAGTACTATACGCCATTTATGGGGCGATAGCATTCTAACTTTAAAAGGAGAACAAGATGACGAACCAAACGCAATCGGCAGCAAAGATGGCTAACGAAACAACTGCTAAGTCGGAGACTCCAATCGCAGATAAAATGACTGATGCGCTTCATCATTCAGTTGATTCCTTAGCAAAACAAGCTGCTAAAACTGAAGAAAAAGTGAGACACTCAGCAAGCGCCTCAGCTGAAACTCTATCGGAAAAACAGCAACAAGCGCAGGATTACTGGAATTCATCTGCAGTGGGCAAATTCACTAAAGAAAATCCACTTGCCACCGCCGGTATTGCATTTGCCGCAGGTATGGCTCTCACTGCATTTTTGAAAAGAAAGTAAACTGACGATGGTTGATGGTAACGCTCACCATAATGAAGAGTCTACAGCGCCTAAAGATGACGCTGTAGATTTTTCGGACCTGCAGGCCTATTGGTCTAGAGTATGGGATGCGCAAAAAGAGCAATTTAGCAAAGCCAAGTCGTTGGCTGTTCAGGAGTTAACGCTATCAGGTAAAGCACTATTGCTTAGCGCAGTTTGTGTTTTGTTGCTGGTGGGGATCAGTTTAATCATTTGGACGACACTGCTACTGACACTTGGATATGGAGCACATGCCTTTGGCGTGCATTGGCTGATAGTTGCCTTGTCGTTAATTGTCATCAATGTATTAATGTTCTGGGTCATACATCGAATTTTCAAAAATGCGATTCGTTCAATTGGTTTATCAACCACTATCAAGACTTTATTTGAGCCTAGAAGTGAAAATTCATCCGCGCAAAACTATCCACTAAGACGAGAAAAATAAGGCGATTAACATGTTAGATTTATTAGCTAATCAAAAAGCCATCGTTGAAAACAAAGCTGAGCTGTATAAAGTGTCGAAAGACATCAAACGTCACGCTTTAGATAAGGCACAGGATCAATCTAAACAGTGGATTAGCTCACCTCGAGGTCTGATGGCATCTTTTGTGGCTGGTTCTATTTATGAATTGCAATCCAGTTCAGACTCAAACTCCACTAGAACTATAATCAGTCTATTGCTACGAGCTATTTAGCCTTTCGCTTTTTTTACTATTAATTTAGCTCGTCAACCCCCGCATTTAAAATCTAAGTATAAATTACAAGCCAATAAGCAATTTTTTCTTATCTACGCGAACGCAATTTTATCAGGTGTTGTTTAAATCTGTTTTAATTGACTTAAGTTGTTGTTTGTATTGATAATATCTGTTTTCTGAAATCTATTAATTGTCCTTTCATTTTGGTATCAAAACTGCAAAACAGTCTATAAGTTAAAAGTGCAGAGAATAGGATATCGCAATGAAAAAGTTAACGTTATTTTCGGTAATTATTGTGGCAATTTTAAGTTCGGCAATGGTGATTGGGCAAACCGAACCTGTACCTGAAACTAAACCTGATCCTGTGATTCATTTATTGAAAAATTTTGAGCAAAGGTTACAGAGGGTGGATAAAACGAAACAAGACCGCAATAGTCGACTGCGTCTCCAGCGTGCTGAGTATTATTATTACTCTTCAAAACGCTTTCATCAATCAAATTGGCAAGCCCAGGCTTTGGATCATGCGCAAAGAGGCCTACGATTATTAGATTTAAGAGAAGGTAATATTCAAACTTCTTCAACTGGTTCAGCTTTGCTTAGCTCTGGATCATTCACACCGCAATCAGAAGCTGCATCAGCCAAAATATAGGTAAAAAGGTTACCAGGTTAGATAGTGGCGGCGCTTAGCGTTGATAGACTATTTACGGGCGTTGCAGATGCCATTGCTAATCGACCTCGCCAATGAGCTAAGGATTGTTCGCTTGCTGTTACGGCTTTAATCACATTCAACATTTGTATCGAGGCATCAGAGATACGCATACCCTTATTGGTAGTTGCTAGTACCAGACGCGTCATCTCCGGTTGTTCAATTTTTAACGTTTTGACTACCTTGCTTTCTTCTAAATGGTACATTGCTGAGGAAGGTAAAATCATTAAACCTTCACCTTGAATTACTTGCCTTAAACCTGTCATCAGTTGCCCTGAATAGGCTTTATTATGTTTTAAGGCAACGCCTGTGGTGAGTTCATAAGTGTTTATTAATTGTCCCAGTGCGTCTTTTAAACCAGGGGTTAATAGTTCAAATTGGCTCAACTCCCAAAAATTCACTGTATCTCGGTTAAGCAATTGTTGATAATTGGCAGCACTGTCATTACTGCCCACAACAAGATACATATATTCTTCAATAAGAGGATAGGTGGTCATGAAATTCTGATCAATTTCTTGCTCATAGGTTAAAGCAATATCGAGTTGATTGGTTTTGAGCCATTCTTTTACAGCGTATGAGGGCCCCGTGCTGATTTCTAATTTTATATGCGGATGGAAACGATTAATTTCAGCGATCAGCGGCATGGACAACACGTTACCGATAGAGGGTAGCATGCCCACCCGAACTGTACCTGAGCGATTACTTATTAACTGTTGTAGTTCAATTTTGGCGTCATTGATTGTTTTTGTGATGGTTTGAGCATGATTAACAAATATTTGCCCGGCTTGCGTTAGGGTTACTCCTCGAAAGCTGCGTTCAAGCAAAGCGGCGCCCATTTCTCTTTCCAAGTTTGCTAATTGCTGACTGATAGCTGGTTGAGCAATGTCTAATTCTCTGGCTGCTGCGGCAATACTACCTTTTTGCACGGTTATTAAAAAATACTCCAACTGTTTAGTATTCATTCAGCACATTGCTCCTAACACTATTACTCAATTGATTGAATTTCTTATTCTCCATTGCACTAATTTAGTTACATTCCATTTCGAAACTCATCTTTTGCACTATCTACTGTAATTGCTTGTAAATTAAGCATTTTTTATACCATTCTTATAATCATTAAAGCTTGAAATTGTAAATAATATGTTTTTTTGAACTTTTTGGAATATTTTTTTACGCACAAATGAATTCGTATCTTATTGATACTTATATGTAAATGTAGAGGCTCAATATTTTCCCTATAACCCTCAATAATCTTTTTTCTTCCGCGTCGCCAGTGCTTTTCTTAGTCTCTTGTGGGTTAGTTGATACGGCTAACAGGATAAACAAAATACTCTCTTGCCTGCAGTTGGTGCTTAGTTGATCACTTTAAGGGCAAACCCTTAGGTAATAACAAGTTTAGGTATTTTTTATCAAAACAAAAATAAAAACATAAAAACACGGACAACAAGTCACGGACGTAATACTGAGAACACATAATAATAAGGGAACACTCAATGAAATTAACCAAAATCAATACTGCCATATTAGCTGGTTTATCTGGTTGCGCTATTTCTCTGCTGAGTGCACCTTTAGCATTTGCGCAAGAAGCCGCAGCAGAAGACGATAATCTTGAGAAAATTGCGATAGTAGGTGCTCGAGGAGCGCCAAGAACTGTGACTAGTTCTCCAGTACCAGTGGATGTATTAAGTGCAGATGACTTAAATGCAGTAGCATTTTCGGATATGAATGATGTACTAAAAACCTTAGTGCCATCCTATTCGGTCTCTCGCCAACCTATTTCAGATGGTGGAACCTTTATCCGCCCAGCTCAATTGCGTGGTTTGCCTACCGACAAAACCTTAGTACTGGTGAATTCTAAACGACGCCACCGTGCTTCTTTAGTCTCTATTGGTGGTTCAGGTACGCAAGGGCCGGATTTGGCTACTATTCCAACTGCAGCCATTGCCAGTGTAGAGGTACTCCGTGATGGTGCTGCTGCGCAATACGGTTCTGACGCCATCGCTGGTGTAATCAATTTTCAGCTAAAAAATAATACCGAAGGTGGGATGTTTTCAGCCGAAATAGGACAATATTTTGAAGGTGATGGCGATCAATTAGTTATCGCTGGTAACAAAGGTTTTGCTCTTGGTGATGACGGTTTTCTAAGTATCTCTGCTGAGTACTCCGATTCAGAAGCTACTTTTAGAGGAACACAATATTGCGAATCTTGGTTCTGTGTAGACGATCAATCTGCCGAGTATATTGCCGCTGCAGAATTGCAAGGTCAAACAGTCCATGGTTCATCTCAAGTACAGCCTTGGGGACAACCCAACTCAAGTGGTACTCGAATATTTGTAAACACCGGCTTTTCTCTTTCTGATGATGTTGAACTTTACGGATTCGGAAATTATTCCGAAAGTGAGGGGGACGGTTCTTTCTTCTATCGTTATCCAGGTAATGGCACCATCGAAGATCTTCGTTTGGAAGACGGTTCTATTTGGAGTCCTATCGAGATATTTCCTGGTGGATTCACACCACGTTTCTTTGGTGACGTAACCGATTACTCTGTTGTTGGCGGAATTAAAGGCATGAGCGGTGCTTTTGGTTATGATGTAAGTGCCCGATACGGTTACAACGAAATTTCATATACCTTAAGTAATACCATTAACCCGTCAATGGGAAATTTATCACCTACGTCATTCAAACCAGGCGATCTAAGTAATGAAGAGACGCAAATTCAAGCAGACTTTACCTATGACATGGATGAATATATTTTTGCGTTTGGTTTGAGTTATATGGATGAATCTTATGAAATTTCTGGTGGAGAAGAGGATTCGTACTTTGCTGGTCCATATGCTTCTGCTGATCCATGGGATTTTTGTACCGATGCTTATATGCCTACCGAGGCGGGTGAAGCAGTTATTGCCAACGGTTCAACTTTGGATTGCGCTAACTATACGACAAATGATGTCGATGGTGATGGCTTTGAAGATGATGGGATTGAAGGGCTTGATCCGGTTTACCGTGTAGTTGGTGTGGGTTCTAATGGTTTCCCTGGATATTCACCTGAATTCTCGGGTAAGTATTCACGTGATTCTTATGCCGCATACGTGGATGTGTCCGGTGATATCACTGATAAACTATTTGCTCAAGGTGCGCTGCGTTATGAAGATTATTCAGATTTCGGTTCAGAGCTAGTTTATAAAGTCGCGGCAATTTATCAATTTACCGATGAATTTGCTGTAAGAAGTTCATATGGGACTGGATTCCGCGCGCCAACTCCTGGTCAACAAGGTACAACTAACGTATCTACTCGTTTGCCTAATGGATTTCCTGTTGCAACAGGACTGTTTCCTGCAGGAGGTTCTGTCGCACAAGCACTCGGCGCTGAGGAGCTTCGACCTGAGTTATCAACTAACTTTACACTGGGTTTTACCGCATCAATTAGTGATTTCAGCTTAACTGTGGATTATTACCATATTTTATTGGAAGACAGAGTGTATGCTGTTTCAACGATGGATGTATCTACTGATCCATCAACCGGAGACGATTACACCAACTATTTAAACCTTGCTGAAGCTGGTGTGGTTGGTGCTGAATCGATAGGTGGGGTTTTCTTCTTCCAGAATGCATTTGATACGGTAACGGAAGGCCTTGATATTGTAGGCACCTATGCTTTGAAATCTGATTATGGTGAAACTATGTTTACCGCTTCGATCAATTATAACTCTCAAGAGTTTGATTCAGATCCTAGCGACTACCTGAACGCAGAAGACCAGTTTGATTTTGAAAACGGTGTACCTGAAATGCGCGGTGTGTTCACGATTAATCATAGCTACGAAGATTGGATGTTGACGACTCGCTTTAATTATTACGGTGAGTATGAAAACGCCAACGATAGCTCTGCAGATACAGACATTCAAACCTTCGGTTCGGAGTTAATGGTTGATTTAGAAGGTACCTATCATATCAATGATATGTATACCGTTTCGGTAGGCGTTCGTAACATATTCGATAACTACCCGGATGTCGCCACTATGGGAGATTCGTGTTGTGGCCGAGTATACCGTTCAGATTCAGTTGTGGATTGGCAAGGTGGTTATTACTACGCCAAATTTATCGCTAACTTTTAAATCATTAAAGGGTTAGTAAATAACAATAATAGCAGAAGGGGTGTAAGCCCCCTGCTTGTTTCAAGAGATTATTATTTTATTAAGTTGAGTACCTATTTTGATGAAAACTTTTAGTGGAGCGATGTTGTGATGGAGATAGAGTTACTCTGGTTCGTTCTAACCTTATGTTGTGCTGGCGCTGTGGCAGGTATTACTGCCGGCTTATTTGGCAATGGTGGTGGATTTGTAGTGGTCCCCGCTTTATTAGCGGTTTTCCCGTTTTTTACTCCCAATTCTGAAGAGTTAGTCAAGGTCGCTATCGGTACGTCGTTAGCTTCTATTGTTGTCTCTAGCGCTCGTTCAGTGATGGCACACCGTCGAAGAGGCGCCGTTGATTTTGAAGTGCTTAAGTCATGGTCAATATGGATTGTATTGGGTGTGCTAGGAGGTTTAGCTATTGCTAACCACACAAGCAGCGTTGGATTAACCATCGTTTTCGCTGCGGGTGTTTTGTTGTATTCAATTTATTTTCTGTTCCCTGATTTTGTAGTTCGTCCAGGTGTTTCGTTTTCCATGCCTTCAGGTATGGGCAAAGCCACTCTGGCATTCGTGTTGGGAGGATTTTCAGCGCTTTTAGGAATTGGTGGTGGAACACCTACTGTTATCACTATGGTGATGTGTAAACGCACTATTCAACAAGCAGTGGCGACCGCTGCAGGTGTGGGATGTTTAATTGGGTTGCCTGGGGCCATCGGATTTTTATTTATGGAAAACACAAGCCCTGAAAGTATGCCAATTGGAACCGTAGGTTATATCAATTTGCCTGCGCTTATTGCCATCAGTGTCGGTTCTATTCTAACCGCACCATTTGGTGCTTCATTGGCTCATAGCTTTAGTGAGAAAAAACTCAAACGTCTGTTCGGTATTTATTTAGTAATTGTATCAACAGCCATGTTTATTAAAGTTTTGTCCTAGACACATTTTAAGAATAAAAGGAAAATAATAATGACTTATAATCCATCTAGACGCTTATTTTTAGGAGGCAGCATTGCAGCCTCTGCCGCTGGAGCCTCTGGCTTAATTGTGCCTGCAGGCTTGGCATCTGCTGCTACAAATCCTGCACCAAAGGTTAGTTACGGGCCTGCTGCAGGTATTGCTAAATTGAATGCGAATGAAAATCCCTATGGCCCTAGTCCTGAAGCGCTAAAAGCTATTTCTCAGGCGAGTAGTCAAGGCGGCGCTTATTATGCCTATAATGCAGGTATGTATCTGCGAGATATGATTGCAGAAAACTACAGCTTAAAGCCGGGTAATATTTCGATTACGGCAGGCTCGTCTCTGATTTTGGCTTTCGCTGCTTTAGCAGCAACAACTAAAGGGGTTATTTTGGGTCCTGATTTATTTTGGGATACCACCTCTAAAGCACCGATCAGCCAGGGCGGGCCGGAAATTCGCCGAGTAGCCAATACTGCGGATTTAGAAATTGACCTTGATGCACTTTATGATGCCATTGATGATGACGTAGCTATGGTACATGTTTGTAATCCAAACAACCCCACTGGGCGAATTCTTGATCCGATGAAGCTCAAAGAGTTTTGTATTAAAGCATCTAAGAAAACCTTGGTGTTAGTTGATGAAGCCTATAATGAACTCATTGAAGATGGTCCTAAACATTCGATGATTCCACTTATTAACCAAGGCCACAATATTATTGTCGCCCGTACTTTTTCTAAAATTTACGGACTTGCAGGTATGCGCGTTGGTTACATGTTAGGTTCAGAAGAGAACATTGAATTTATCAATAGATATGGATTGGGTGGCTACTCTATCAATCAGGCTGGTTTAGCCGCAGCCATTGCCAGTTATCATGATGAAGGCTTCAAAACATTTTCCAGAGATAAAGTGATGGAAGCTAAAGGTATTATCCAGTCAGCGGTAAAAGCCAATGGTCTAACAGCTTTACCCTCAAGTACAAACTTCGTATTTGTTAACTTGGGTGAAAATGGCGATGCGAATGCATTTCGCAAAGCGATGGAAAAACAGAACGTGTTAATTCGAGGTCAATACCGTACCTATAAGCCTTGGTCGCGAGTCAGCACTGGCATTATCAAAGACGTACAAATGTATGCTGATGCTATGCCTAAAGCATTAGATGAAATGTATAAAATGATGAAATCTTAATCTCAGATAAACTGTTTTCAGTTAATCAAAAAGTTGCGGGTTTAAAGTAACCCCATTATTTGGATAACACCAATAATGGGGTTTTTTAATGTGTTAATGCGGCTAAACATTATAGCTAGCGTTAGATGAGCATTGCTCTAGCCGACTGAAAACTCGTTGGGCTAGAGCTTGAAACGTCACCGAATTAATATGAGTTAAGACTCTTAATGTTTTACGGTGTTGAGTGTCTGTGTTCAAACTTTGATTATGCTAAAACTAGTTTCAAGGCGTCAACACAAGCATCTGTCTCTGCAGGTGTTCCGATACTGATACGAGACCAAGTGTCATAACCAGGCCATGTTCTACCAACCACTTTTATACCGGCAGCCTTCATTTTTTCTGAAAACTGATCATGGGGCATACCTGTATCCATATAGATGAAATTCCCTTGGGGATTTTTAGCATATGGACGTCCTAGTTCTTGTGCGGCAGCTGTTAGCTTAGCGCGTTCTGTTTGAACACGTTTTCGCATGGTATTTAAATTTGTGTGGTCATCCATACTCGCCATACCGGCAACAAGTCCGAGATAGTTCACGCCGCCCATTCTTAACATGCGGCCAATTACTTTAGCTTGTTCCGCAGGCATGATGGCGTAACCTAAACGTTGACCGGCCATCGCATGTATTTTTGAGAATGTGCGACAAATAACCACGTTGTATCCGTCTGCTGCTAACTTTGATTGAACGTTTGCTGGATATGCATCCGACATTTCAATGTAGGCTTCATCGATGAAAACCTGAGCCTTTTGTGACACACGTTTTGCGAATTCGGTAAGCTTAACAGAATCTACGACACACCCAGTTGGGTTATTTGGGTTGCAGATATAAACCGCTGTGGTGTCATCAGTGACTGCTGCTTCAATTGCGTCTAAATCGAAATTCATATCAGAGTCTAACGGCACGTAAGTAACCTCTGCGCCCATAAACTCTGCGCCACGAGGCACACCTTCATATGTCGCCATGGAAGTAACTAACTTGTTCCCGTTTTTGGTGATCCAGTCTGCGTATCCAAATAGGATAGGGGATGAGCCATTGGTAACAACGATCTGTTCTTCGGATACACCCTCTTGGGCTGCAATCTTCTTTTTCAGGACGTCGACTGTCGCATCAGCGTATCTGCCTAGATTGAACAACTCAGATTGCATGGCTTCCACTGCTTTAGCTGAAGGTCCAAATGCGTTTTCATTTGAGGATAATCTAATTAGGCCATCACTCACATTAGGCGTTGCGGATGGAAAGTGATCCGTTTTCATGCCTGCTGCATTTAGTTCTTTTACGCTTGAATCTACACACGCAGAAAGTGCTACCGCTCCCGTACCTAATCCAACGGATTTTAGCCATTTGCGGCGTGAAGAATCAATTATATTATTGTTTGTTATACCTTGTTTCATTTGCCACTCTGTCTAAAAGTTACTGGGATTTTAGATTAAATCCTACTGTTCTTTTTTGCAATGGTTAATGTTGGTTAAGTAGATGAAATTGATGAGGTTTTTTATCTTTTTAATGGTATGTTTTTTTGCTGTAAATTAAGTTAATTTAATGTTTCCTTCTTTACAAAATAACAACTTGGATAGGCATAAAAACAACTTGGACAGGCAGGCATAAAAACAACTTGGACAGGCATATGTTAGTTTCAGAAATAGTTGTAGCTGTATTTTTAATCAAGCTACGTGAGTTATACAACTATTCGGAGGTTCAATCGCGTTAAATATAAGTGGAGATTAAGTTTCAAGTTAAAAAGTAGATATAGCGGAAAGTTGGATTAACCCATTACTATCGTGGGTTCTCAAAACATGAATTTAGGTTTACTTAAGCCGGTTTTAAATTTAACAACCTAACTAATACTTGCTTGTCGACGTCGGCGTTTATATTTGTTGAGGGTATTGATTTGACCTGCGGCCACACTAAACGATGTTTCAAAACTTGAGAATAAACATTGCCAGGATTTTTCATCCAAACCAAGTCGTTGTAAAATGGGGGATTCATCAATATCTATTGAGCCG